>CAJCIW010000181.1 GCA_903970455.1 Verrucomicrobiota bacterium
TTCGTCTACGGGCAAAAAGATCGCTTTGAGCCCCTCGGCGTCGATTTTGCCGTTTAAATAATCGTCGGGGATGGTTTCCGGAGAAACGGCTTCATCAAAAGTCAGATGGCGGATTTCTCTGAAGAGTTTGTTCCCGTCGCTATTTCTACCGATGAAAAGATAATTCAGGCCCATGAACATTTTCAATAAAGGGTCGCCTGGGAGAAAAAGCAGCGCTTTTTCATAAAGGGCGACCGTTTTTGGGTAGTCCTGTTTTGACCAAAAGACGGAAGCTTGGTTGATGAACGCCATGCCGATCACTTCTTTCAGATTGCGAAGCTGGAGGCGGCGGGTATTGATTCCTAGATAGACCTCGGAAGGGAGATCGATGCCTCGTGCCGTTGTTTCGATATTGATGATTTTAGGTCCATTATTATAACGGACATAAATGTGGCCCGGAGGAGTGATGATCTCCAAAGGCAGGCTTAGGCGCTGAGCTAAGGCCAAATAAAGGATCGACACCCCAAGGCATACCCCTTGTCTGCTATCGAGGACAGCGGGTAAAAAGGTATAAAGGTCGATGTCGTTGGCGTAAAGAGAGTGAGGGGGGAATCGAAATTGCATTTCTTGAAAAATGAACCGATTGATTTCCCGGATTTTATCTTCATTCGAAGCTGAAGGGGAGAGTCTCGCCGCGATTTGCAAGGCCATGAGGTCGATGCTCGCCTCATATTGGCGCACATTATTCACAAGATCATCGGAAGGATCGAATTGGAACAGGAGCAGCCCCCGAGCCAGATCGATTTCTTCTGGAGGCATTTTTAAAATCTCTTCCCGCGTCCATGCCTGATGTCCTTTGAGCTTGCGGTTGGTGAGGCGCACAGCAATTTTTTCCACCTGGCAGAGTTGCTGCTCGTTTAATGTCACAGGGGAATCGGAGGATTGGCGAGTCACTAAAGAAATAATCGCCTGGATATCCACGGCAGGCAAGAGCGTCGAGGATTCATTTTCAGGCAGAGATTTCCCATTAAGCAGCTCCCAAGCTCGTCTCAAGGCTGCTTTTCCCTCCGCTGTTTCTGGATAGAGCTCATAAAAGGCCAAATGTTGAGAGACGGAACACTGGTCCAAACTATTGTGCAACGATTTGATGGTCGACCCGTTTGAGGAAACTTCCCTTTCGGTTACGTTAACTTTCCTTTTAGCCGAAAGTTCATGGGTCGAGGCGACGCAAGCAAATAAAAAAAGAATTTGGAATAAGAAAGACATAGAGCACTGCGTTTAAGCTTAGTGCCTCTAATATTTGATGAGAAGAAAAAAAACCAGGGGAGAGAGGGCAAGAATCGAAAAAATCTATACTGTGCTCCCCTGGCTTTGAAGGAAGTAGCCGGCTGTGAGTAGGGTTGTCGTGGCTGCCGTAGCGGCAATCCCTTTCCAGTCGATTCCCGATAGTCCCGACTCCCTCGTTTGGGCACGCTTTAGATCTTCGATTTGCCTTGCGATAGAAAGTGTTGTGAGTGTCTCATAGGTATGCTGTGGGGTGGAAGGAGTAGCGAGGAGCTGTTCAACCGAGTAGAGTTTCGCTTCGATTTGTTTTCTTTGTTTTTCCAGGTTCTCGTAGGCGGTAAGAGAATGCTCTCCGGTAGATCCGTGTTGGATCGCTGTCTGGTACTTTCTCCAGGCTTGGTCGAGTTTTCCTTTAGGATCGCCAAAATAATCGCCGGATAGTTCTCGATATTCTTTGAGAAGCGATTCTTTCTTAAGCCGTAATTGTTCGTCGGTGTTGGCTGTGGAACCTTTTTGAATGGCGACAATCCGTTCGAGCTGGGCTTGCCGATCGTTCCGTTTTTTTTCAATGAATTGATACGAGTGGACTTTCCTCTTCGCATCTTCTATTTGCTCACTAGCGGGAGCTGTTTCCAATTGAGAGGAAATCTTCGGCAATTGCTCGAATCGCTCCACATCGGTACCCAAAGCTGTTTTAACGGATACGACGAGTTTGTCCCAATTTATCTTAAGTTTCGATTGGGGATCTTGATAATAAGAGCCGTTCATTCGATCGAGGGCTTGAAGGGATTTTTCCTTTTCTTGGCTGATCGCTTGTATGGTTTCGATCACTTTGGATTGAAACACGGAGTCTGTTCTACTTTTGAGGGAGTTTTCAAGAGAACATATTTCTTGGGTAAGGCTGGCAGCCTTTTGAGTATGGGTATTTTGAGGCAGGTAAGCTTTCAATGACTCTGTAATGTTTGATAAATAATGTGTCATATTTCACCTAATTAATTAATGATATTTATTTCTATTAATTATATTATTATTCAGCTTATATTTCTACTG
Organism: Verrucomicrobiota bacterium; assembly: GCA_903970455.1. Lineage (GTDB taxonomy): Bacteria > Chlamydiota > Chlamydiia > Chlamydiales > Rhabdochlamydiaceae > CAJCIW01. The sequence continues at coordinate 2,314 of CAJCIW010000181.1, forward strand.
AATAAAAGAATGAGCATATGTTGATTAAATTTTATCTACGATTTCGGGGAAGGAGAGAAGAGGATTGCTTCCATTTTTGAAAAAAGTTCTTTATGCGAAAGGATTGTTTCGATAGAGGGTTTAAATCGGTAATTCCAATTTTTAACTGAGACTGTCCCTGGCACGTTGATCCGTTCATCCTCGGGATTTGGCCAGGAGAGGTCGGGAAATAAGGCTAGATATTCTTGCAGGAGATTGACATGGAATAGGCTGGAAGTGTGGTGGCTGTCCCATAGAATCTCTTCCCGCTGTTTGTCGGTGAGGTCGGGTTGATAGGGCCATTGTTTCGAGTCAGCCAAGGGCTTGGCCTCTTCGGGGAACTCTTTCCACCATTGGGCCAATGTTTCTGAGTCGTGCGTGGAGAGACAAGTGATACTGATCGGCGGATAATGTTGTAGAGGAATATAGCTTTTATCTTCCCCATGTTTCCTTTCCCACCGCATCACTTTGGTGCTGCAGATCCCCATTTCCTTTAGGATGGGGCGCACTATAGCGGGAACTGTCCCCAAATCTTCGCCGATGAGGAGCATGGGGGTCGTATTGACGATCATCTTCAAAAGTTCTCGTCCCTGCGATTCCCATTCTTTTTCATCTTCTGGAATGTAGTAGCCATCCTTGCTATGATGGTGGGGAGGGATTGCCCAAATCCGAAAAAATCCAATGATGTGGTCGATCCGGACGATATCGAAAAAGGTGTGTGCAACCAGCAGGCGTTGTTTCCACCAGGAGAAATGATCGTTTCTTAACGTGTCCCAGTTGAAAATTGGAAAACCCCAATTTTGCCCGTAGGCATTGTAAAAATCTGGAGGAGCCCCGGCTGCGAGATGGTCGTCGAAATAGTCGGGATGCTGCCAGAAATCTGCGCTTTCGCTGCTTAGGAGGATGGGGAGATCCCCCATGAGAAAAACGCCTTTCAAATTGGCATATTCCCGGACTTTTTTAAGTTGGTTAAAGCAAAGAAATTGCACGACGATATAAAACGACAAATCGGTTTTGTGTTCTTGGTAGAGTGCTTCAAGCTTTTCAGGGGTCGGATGGCGAATATCTTCCGGCCATCTCTTCCATGAGATATTTCTGAACTGATCTTTTAAAACCCGGAATAGAGAATAAGGTTTAAGCCATGCATGATTTCCGATAAACTTTTGAAGTTCGTCGGTGTTTAAAAGTTCCTGGCCAACTTCGTTGAAATATTCCCGAAGCCAGCTGACCTTGTAGGCGAAGACTTCAGGGTAATTGATTCGCGACGAGTTGTTATTTTTATTGAACTCTTTGAGTTTTTTTTTCAGCTGGGGGCATTTTTCCAAATAAGGCAACGCGTGAAGAGTGAGATAGAGAAAATTCAGGGCGCAGGAGGAAATGGCATTATAAGGGCTTGGATCCGCCTCCGAATGGGCGGCGTTGAGAGGCAGCAATTGGATGAAATCGATTTTAAGCCGATGGCACCAGTCGATCATGGGGAGGAGGTCGAAAAAATCTCCAATTCCGCAGCTATTTTCGCTGTGGAGGGCGGATAGGGGAAAATTAATCCCGTGATGGTTGCGTATGCCTATTCTTTCCCACCCTTTCCCGCTGGGCGTATTGAGGAGAGTTTGAGAGAGTCCATCCATCTTAACCACCCCTAACAGGCTGAGGAACGAGATGGGCCGTATGGCCTGTTTCTATGCCGACACGCCAATTATTGGCCTTATCGAGAAAGAGGGTAAGAAATTCTGCAAGTTTTTTTCCATTCACATTTGCGATCCGAAAATAGGAAAAAAGAACGAGTTTATTATTCCGGTCGGAGTAGGCCAGTGTACCATTTTTGGGAAATGGGCAGTTGGCTTTCAGGGCATCCCTAAGGATATTTTCCCGGTATTTTCCTGGAGGCACATCGCAAACGAAAGCGGCCACGAGGAGATTTTCCTGATGCGCATCGGATTCCAGCTGGACATGGAGAGTTTCATTGATTTTGAGCTTGCAAGCCCCCTTTCTGTCAGGGTGAAGGGTTATGCCGAGTTCTGCGCCGAGCTCTTGGAGCAATGTTTCGAATGGATCGGTCATGATTTCTCTTTTTCCTCTTCTTCTTTTTCTTCCTCCTCTTCTCCTTCTTCTTCAAGACGCTCGTCGAGATCTTCAATGGCGTCGATAAAAGCGTTGAGGAGGTCCTGGCGGTGCTGGTCCGACTTAAATAGCTTCGGAGCGATTTGACGGAGGGCGTCGCGCATCTGCGTAAAGATGATCACTTGGGCGAGAAGCTCTTCGGACAGGCCGAGCTGCGCCGCTAGCTGCAGAATTTTATCAGCAGAGGGATAACGTTCCTGGACAGCTTTCATGAATTGTTTGGCGAGCATTTCAAAGGTGATACGCATCGGCAGCTGCAACCCTTGCCTGTCGAATGCGCCGCTGATCAAATTCATCCGGGATTTGAAGAAACGGAAAATCCCCAGGATCCCTTGCAGTTTTCTGGCCTCAGAAAGAAGGCGGTGCAATTCTCCCCGGTCGATGGAAGGTCCTTTGGATTTGAGGTCTCCTCCCATCGAATGCAAGAGGAAATCGATCACCGTTTTCATTTTATCGAAATTGAACTTGCTCGTCAGCTCATTGAAAAGGGTATTCGAGTCGCGAGGATTGCCTGTGACCTCCCGATAAAGGTTGCGCAAGCCGGTCGGTGTTCCAAGTCCCTGTTTGGAAAACTCCCGCGCTTGTTCAGCCATATTGCGCCCGGCTTTGACTTCTCTTCCGTGGAGAGTGTTGAGCTCGTCTTTGGCAGCCCGGACTTCTTCAGCAAGGCCGCCTTCGGTGGTCATCAACAAGAAATCAAGGGCTTCATCGGCAAGAGAATAATCGGGGTACATCTCGAGAACTTTCCGCAAAATCTCTTCTCGAGAATCTCTTTGCGAGATACGGGTGCGGAGCAGAAGTAGGGATCGCGTTTGCAGCTCAGGGTTTTTTCGGTTGAATTGTTCACCGACCTCTTCCAAGCGCTGAACCTGGAAAACCTCTTCTTTCCGCTCCGTTTTTTCAGCTTCTTCTTCACGTGATGTGCGTTTCCGCTTATTTTCGAGCGCTTCGAAACGTCTGGCCATCATGGCTGGATTGAAGACCCCTTCATCGATCCAGGATTGAAATCCTAAGTCGCTTTCTTCTTGAGCTACAACCATGCCGTGCGCTGCCTGCTGCGCAGCTGCTGCTTGCGTCCTTGTCGTGTCGAGCTGTGTCGGCTGGATCCTTGACGGTGTAAGATCTTCTGACATCTTTTGTCCGTATATTTTCAAAAACGATGTGGGGCCGAGTACGAAGCTCGGCCCCAACTTAATCCCAGGCCTTAAGGCCTGGGTTCACTTTCTCAAGAAAGTTGTACCCGGCCAAGAGGCTGGATTCTAATTTCATGTACGATCTCCTGATAAGATACTACGGCCATATCGGGATATTCCCCTTCGATCAATTTCCGCACAAACCGCCGCACGTCGATCGCCGTGAGCAAGACAGGCGGCTGGCCGCCGACAGGGGTTGGGACAATGGTCGTCCGCATCGAGTGCAAGATCAATTGCACCGAATCCGGGTCAAGAGCGAGATAGGAGCCCGCAGAGGTTTGTTTGATGGCGCCGCGGACCATATCTTCAATTTCGGGGTCGAGCAAATAGACCGATAAAATCGACTGTCCTTGGGAATATTTGTAGCTAATGTACCGTTTCAGTGATGAACGGACATATTCGGTGAGCAGGACAGTATCTTTCTCTGTTTGCGCCCATTCAGAAAGCGCCTCCAAAATGGTGCGCAGGTCTTTGATCGAGATCTGTTCCTGGACAAGTCGCTTGAAGATTTCGGTCAATTTCTGCAAAGGAACAAGTCGCGTCACTTCTTTAACGAGATCGGGGTACGATTTTTCGATGAATTCTAAAATTCCGCGAACTTCCTGGATGCCGATAAAATCCGCAGCATGCTGGCGATAGAAATACGACAAGTGCAAGATCATCACATCGAGCGGCTTCCAGAATTTGATGCCGGCTTTTTGCAAAATTTCCTGATATTTGCTGTCGACCCATACGGACGGCTGCCCGATATTGTTCTTGGTCGTCGTAAAAGGAATATTGTAACGACGCAAATTGTCGGGCGTTTCCGTGGTCAAAAGCGCATTTTCAATGATCTTGCCGCGGACAATGGGAACTTCATTCAGGTAGATCGAGTATTCATCCCCTTCCAAAGAGGGGGCATCGGTGCGGACGTGTACGCCGGGAAAACGGACGCCGAGGTCTTGGTAGAGGGCATGGCGCATTTTAGGGATCATGTCCTCGATAAATGTGGTGCCCTGTTTTTCTTTCCGGATTGTATTGGAGAGCAATTTGCCCACTTCGAGGATGACCGGGAGTGTTAAAGCATAATCGTCCACTCCGCCGCGTATGACAGTATGCCCTTCCACATCCGTTTGGACTTTGCCGGAAACCATCCCAGCCTGCGATTTTGCGGCGGTTTTCCTGGCATTGTACCACACGGTGAAGCCCACGCTGAACATAACAATAGCGATGAAGATGAAGATCAATGTAGGGAAGCCCTTGATGAATCCCATCATGAATACCACGGCTGAAGCGATCATGATCGCTTTGGGTTGGCCAAGGAGCTGTCCGGAAATTTCTTTACCTAAGTGGGAATCTTTC
>CAJCIW010000182.1 GCA_903970455.1 Verrucomicrobiota bacterium
AAATAAAAAAATAAAAAAACCTAAATTGACTTTTTATTCATATTTTTATATTATTATTCAATAAATTTATTAAACAAATACAAGGTGTTTAAATGTCTTTATCACCAGTTCAAAATCCCGGCTCTTCGCAATATGAGCTCACAGCCAAATCAGAGGCAACGCATGCAATATATAATACAAACACACAAATTTCTGATCTAGACCCCCAAATATTTTCACACGTTGTCGAATTTTTACCTCCGAGTGCTTTACGCGGTATTGCTTGCGTTTCCAAGCAATGGAAAATATTGGGGTCGGATGACAAACTTCGACATAGGGCATCGTTGAAAGTTCTCAATGGAATTCCTTGGGCATTGAAATTCGAGGTCATTGCTTCTTACAATATTGACAAACTAGAAGAAGCTCAATTTGTTTTTTTGGGTGAAAAACACAACCAGCCTAGATACCAACGACGCAATGGACATTTGACTTCCACTTTGGCCAGCAAGAAACGTATTGCTTTATTTATAGAGGGCAGTACATCCATGAGACCTATCCAAGATCCTCAAGGAATCGTCAATTGTAAAACATATTTACTAATCGATGACACGGCGATGAATAACATTCAATTTTTTGGCTGGGACATGGATGAAAAGGTTCATCAACAAACGCTCGAAGCTGTATGGGACCCAGAAAAAGATGGTCCTAAGGAATCATGCCCAGACATAGTCAAGGTTTTAAATACTTCCATTAACGAACATAATCAAATTCTTACCTCGATCATTCCTGAATTCCCGCCCTATTTGCTTTACGAGAACGCCGGTGATGACCTTATGATGAAATTCGAAGAGTTTTCGGGTGCCTTTTTTAATTTGCCAGGGGACGATTATGAGAAATTCTTGTCCACATTTAATAAGTTAAAAGATTTAATTATTGAAAGAAACAAAGAGCACATTAAAAAACACATGCCTTTAAGAACAAAAAGCGCCGCTTCAACAGTTCAAAAAGTTGCGCAATTGCAAGCAGAGGGATTCCCATCAATCGCCGTTTTTCAATTAGGCCTGGAACATCTGAAGCGAGCGAGCGAGGAGGAAGAGTTTTCTCTGGAAATTTTTTATAACGAAATCGCCAAACATCGAACCATCGTTTTATTTCCAAAAGTGGATTAAGATCGAATTTAGATCCTTCCTTAGAACTTCCAAAATGCCCCCGCGTGTCGACTCCGAAATAGCGCTCGTTCTCTGATTTGCGGAAAAAATGCAAAAAAATTCATTGACTTTTCAGATGAAAAGTGAAAAAATTCCTTCCTGCTAAGACAGGTATTGTGAAAACGAATTCAATTGCAGACTCAGGGCCTCCTTCCTCCTCTATCTTCTCTAATGGATATACAGAATTTTTAGAAGAAATTAAGGGGAGGATTCGAGAGGCTCCCAGCTCCTCACTCTGAGCTTGCAAAGGACATTCTGAAAAGTCCTTATAATTTCAGCTTTCTGACCCTCGAAGATGATTATATAGAGCAAGAACTGGAAAGAGGGCTATTAGATAATCTTGAAAAGCTCATTCTTGAGCTAGGCCAGGGGTTTGCATTCATCGGTAGGCAATACCACATAGAAATTGCTGGAGATGACTACTACTTTGATATGCTCTTTTATCATATCAAGCTACGCTGCTTCTGTATAGTGGAACTCAAAACAACTGATTTCAAGCCAGAGTATGCTGGTAAGCTTAATTTCTATCTTGCTGCTGTAGATCGGCAACTGAAACACCCATCCGACAACCCCTCCATTGGCATGATTATCTTTCGCACGAAAAATGATTTGAAAGTCGAATATTCTTTGGAAAGAAGCGCGATGCCAATGGGAGTATCAGAATACGCTGTGAAAATCATAGATGCGCTGCCAAAAGAACTTCGTGGGACGTTACCAACTGCAGCCGAAATAGAAGCAAAACTCACCCGGCATCGAGCTGAGGATGTCTTGGATAGAGATGAAGTATGACGCGGGAGTTTTTCTTTTAGGACACACCCTTCACATGTCTATGGTCGACAAAGTTAAATTTATACTTTCACAAAAGGTTTAACGCTTTTGTCCATTCCAAAAGAGATTGCCGTTGATAATATTATGAATCTTTTGATAATCTTTTACCTTTCACTAGAAACTCAGGAGAAACCTTTAACATGTCCAAACAACAACAAACCGATTGGAACGCAAGCAACATTATCGACGATGTCGCCTTCCAAGAAGAAGATGCTAAACAATTTAAGAACTTACTCAACCGAAAAGAGGAAGCAGCCGGTGAAGGCTCTGTCGCATTGATGAGTTCGGGACAAATTCTCACAGGACGTATTGTAGAGATCACGAAAGATTTTGTCGTTGTGGACGTCGGTTTGAAGTCTGAAGGTCTAGTGCCAATCAACGAATTCCAGGAAACCAGCGAGCTTGTCCTCGGCAACGAAGTCGAAGTTTATCTCGATCAAACAGAAGGGGAAGACGGCCAGATCGTCTTATCGCGGGAAAAAGCCCGGCGCCAAAGACAATGGGAATACATCGTCAATCATTGCAAAGAAGGCTCGATCGTCAGAGGGAAAGTTATCCGCAAAGTCAAAGGCGGACTCATGGTCGACATTGGAATGGAAGCTTTCCTTCCCGGTTCTCAAATCGACAACAAACGGATCAAAAATCTCGACGAATTTATCGGCCAATCCTACGACTTCAAGATCCTCAAGATCAATACGGAACGTAAGAATATCGTCGTTTCCCGCCGCGAACTCCTTGAGGAAGAGCGGATCTCCCGAAAAGCAGAGCTGCTAGAAAATATCATCGAAGGAGACGTTCGCACCGGCGTCGTAAAGAACATTACAGATTTCGGCGTTTTCCTGGATTTAGACGGCATCGACGGGCTCCTCCACATCACCGATATGACATGGAAACGGATCAAACATCCATCCGAGATGGTTTCGCTCGGCCAAGAACTCGAAGTGATGATCCTCCATGTCGACAAAGATAAAGGCCGCGTCGCATTAGGAATGAAACAAAAAGAGTCTAACCCCTGGGAAGAGATCGAGCAGCGGTATCCTCCAGGAACACGTGTTCGCGGTAAAATCGTCAACCTCGTCCCCTACGGCGCCTTCATTGAAATCGAACCCGGAATCGAAGGATTGATCCATGTTTCTGAAATGTCTTGGGTAAAAACCGTTTCGGATCCCAATGAAGTCGTCAATAAAGGAGATGAAGTCGAGGCGGTCGTTCTTTCCATTCAAAAAGAGGAAGGGAAAATTTCCCTCGGCCTGAAACAAACGGAAAATAATCCTTGGGATGAAGTCGAGAAAAAATATCCGATCGGCAGCAGTGTAACGGCGGAAATTCGCAATCTGACAAATTACGGCGCATTTGTGGAATTAGAGCCAGGGATCGACGGTCTGATCCACATTTCCGATCTCAGCTGGATAAAAAAAGTCTCCCACCCTTCTGAAGTCCTTAAAAAAGGAGATAAAGTGGAGGCCGTCGTCCTTTCTGTCGATAAGGAAAGCAAAAAAATTACTCTTGGCGTCAAACAACTCAGCCATAACCCTTGGGAAAGCATCGAAAAGACAATGCCAGTGGGCTCGCTTGTGCAAGGAATCGTCTCTAAAATCACCGCCTTCGGCGCATTTGTAGAATTGCCCAACGGTATTGAAGCACTGGTCCATGTGACTGAGCTTTCCGACCAGCCTTTTGGAAAAGTAGAGGATGTGATCAATAAAGGGGAAGAAGTCACGGCAAAGGTCATCAAGCTTGATCCGGAGCATAAAAAGATAGCCCTTTCGATCAAGGAATATCTCGTCGATAAAAACAAAGTCAACCGAGATGATATCGTGGTCGGAACGCCAAAGGCCGCTCCGAAAAAGAAAAAACCCAAAAAAGAAAAAGATTCTGAAGAAGAAAGCTCGGCAAAAGAAAACCAGGAAGAGTCATAATCTTTTGAGATCGACTTAGTAGACTTTTTGTAGAAGAAATAAATTAAAGGACGCGATGAATAAAGATCTAGTTGCCATCTTTGAGTACCTTGAAAGAGAGAAAGGAATCAAACGCGAAGTGATTATCGCTGCCGTGGAAGAATCCCTGCGCGCCGCTGCGCGCAAAAGTGTGAAAGGGCACATCAATGTTTCCGTCAGCATCAATGCAAAATCCGGGAACATCGAAGTCATCGCTCAGAAAGAAGTTGTCGACAAAGTCACGATTCCCGAAGAAGAAATTTCATTAGAAGAAGCGCGCGCGATCAATCCCTACT
>CAJCIW010000183.1 GCA_903970455.1 Verrucomicrobiota bacterium
GATCGGTAATCCCCATTCTCCTGACTTCATCGATACCGATTGTCGCCGTTCTGCCGTCTTTAAATGTGAAGAATTCTGTTGCCGAGCCGGGGCTTGTCCCATTGGCAACGGCGCGTTCTTGCCCTGACATCGGTGAAAAGGTTCCTATATCTTCCAAAGTCCCCTTAAAATTGGGGCGGCGGATAACGGCATTGATAAAAGCGTTTTTAACTTTGCTTTCTAAAGCAATCTTTTCAACTTCCAGTGCCTCAGAGCGCAATTCGTAAATGGTGTCTTTATTGGTCTCATAATTTTTTGTGGACAGCTTTGTAGCCTCGGTGAGTTTGCCGGTTTTTTCCTCTTCCAGTTTTTTCACCCGATTTTCCCAAAAAGTATGGCGTGCGATGAGAGGTTTTAATGTGTCCACGCCTGCTGGGTTCAGCGCCATGCCTGGAATTGTGTACCATGCAACCCCTTTTTCTAGAAGGGCCTGCTGGACCAGCTGTCGAGAGGCTGAAGATAGGGCTTGATAATGCTTGGAAATTTCTTTTAATTGTTCAGCACGGCCACGAGCTTGCTCAGACCAGCTTTCTAAAGTTTTTGCTCCCTGCTTAGCATATTTCAATAGAAATGCAGAGGTGATGGCAACCAGGGGGATGTAAAGCGGCGCATAAGCTGCACATAACGCCAGTCCGCCCACCGCAAGCACTGTAAAAGCGACCAAAGTGGCGATGGAAGCGACTTGCCACAGCGTCGATTTTTTTTCCGATGAGGAGAGAAGGCTCGGGTCCATATCTTCCACGCATTGTTGAAGATATGTTTTATTAGAAGAAACGGGCGAATTATTAACGGTAATAGAAGTTTCCATAATAACCTCGTGTGATAAAGTTAATTAATTATAACCAATTAACATGTTAAATCGCAATTACACACAAGATTTTAGTTAATTAAAAATTAACCAGCTATTGCGGCAGTAAATTTTTGACCGAGCTGAACCACTGTCATCGCTTGAGCTTCTTCATAGGTAATTGGAGCGATTTTGGGGTTGTTAAAAATAAACATTTGGTTTCCGGCCGAATCGCTAAGGGCATTTCCAAAAGTTTGGTTGAGATAAGTGTTTTTTGAAAGATTTCCATAATCTTGCAAATCCCCACAGAAATCGGGATTACGTAAGACCGCATTGTCAAAAGCATTTTTAATTTTAAAGCTCAGGGCGGAGTACTCGCACGACAGGGATCTCTCCCCGTCCAGAGTCCTATCTGTGTGCTTCTCTTTTTAAATCCAGCAAAAAAAATTAAGCATGCATTGCGGTAAAAAATCTTTGGCCGAGCTGAGCTACGGTCATTGTTTTTGCATCGGTGTAGGATATTGGAGCAATCGCATTATTACTGAAGGCAAACAGTTGGCCGGCAGCCGCATCATTCAGCGCATTGCCGAGCATACGTTCTTCAACATTGATTTTTGATAATGAGCCAATGCCTTCGAAGGTTCCTGTAAATTGTGGATCGCGCAATACGGCTTGGTAAAAGGCATTTTTGATTTTTGACTTCAGAGCTCTATCTTCGCATTGAAGAGCGTATTGCTGCTTGTAGGCTTTCATTTGACGATCTGCAGTAATTCCCTGAGCTTCATTAACGGCTTCATCTCGAGCTTCGATCAACGCCAGAGTTTGAGCTTCCAAATATTTTGCATGTGCGAGAATGGGGGTTAATCCATAGAGCTGCTCAGGTTGCCGGTCGGATATGCCAGGAATATGATTCCAGATGATCCCCATGTTCAGGAGGATGCGCTGTAACTCCATGGGAGTTTCCGCAGTTAATTTTGCGTATTGATGCTGGATTTCTTCGTATTTGCTCCGTTCCTGCAAGGCTTCACCGGCCCAGCTTCGGAATTTTTGAATTTGCGGAACAGTAAGGAAAGCTGCTGTAATTGCGCCGATACCAACGAGGGGCAAGTAGGCTGGGAGGAGGACGCTTGTTGCAATGAAACTAGCGATGGCGAGGGCAAAAAAAGCCACTGTTGAGATGGTAGCGAGTTTGTTCCACTTGCTCTCTTGGTTCTCCAGATCTGTCACTTTATCCAGGGACAGATTCTCCATGCAGCGTTGTCGGTAGGTAGTTTGGGTTGTCGCGCTGGGCTGAGTTGCCGCATGATGAGATGAAGAGAGACCGCCTGCTACAGAAATTGACATGAATTAACCTCGTTTAAAAAAGTTAAAATATCATCGCGGAATTAACAATTGTTGGCAAATCAAATTAACTTTTAGCCGCTTCCGCAACTAAAAAATCCAATGCTTCTTTTTTCATCCGTTGATATAGGCTGGCCAGGCCGTTAGACCGCCCAGGGGAAAGAATGGTGGAGATGCCGAGTTCTTCCAGATAACGGGGCGGGCACAGAAGAAGCGCTTGGGGTGGCTCGTCATGATAGACTGCAAGCAGCAGTGCAGCCAGCCCCGCAGAGATGAGAGCTTCGGAATGGGCTTTAAATTGGATTTTTCCATTCTCCATTTCAGCATGCAGGTACATCGAGCTTTGGCATCCCTTCACGAGATGGTCGGGAGTCTTAAGCTGAGCGGGATACGGCTCAAGCTGGCGACCCAGCTCAATCATTTTTTCATATTTTTTTTCCGTAGAATCGCATCCTTCAAATAGGGCTATGGCTTGCCGCTGTTTCGCCAGACAGGAAAGAATTGTCGATGGATCAGTCATTAGAGGATTTAAAACTTTAATTTCATTGGGCTATGCATGCACAGCTCAAGTCTTGCGACCATTATAATAAGATTGACAATTTGAGGGAAATCTAGTTTGATGATCGTATTTTCGAATTTCAGGATAGGCTCATGCCGAAAGAAGATACTATAAAAATTGATGGGACAGTAGAAGAACTCCTTCCCAATATGACTTTCAAGGTGGTTTTGGAAAATGGGATAAAGGTGCTTGCCCATCTTTGCGGAAAAATGCGCATGCGCAATATCCGTGTCCTAGTAGGAGACGTTGTGACTGTAGAGATGTCACCTTACGACTTGACGAAAGCCCGGATTATCTACCGCCAACGATGATCAAAAAAATCAAAAAAATACATTTAAGTTGAATTTATTTGCCTTGGAGAATAAACTTTGCTGCTTTCGACCTGAAGAAGGAGTCTGCTCATCAGCAGTTTGCTGCGAGGCGGGTAAAACGCCCAGATAGCTCAGTGGTAGAGCACTTGCATGGTAAGCAAAAGGTCGAAGGTTCAATTCCTTTTCTGGGCAAAAAGAATGAAACTTAACTTACAATACATAGGAGCCAAACGGAGGAAGTAATGGCAAAAGAAGCATTTCAAAGGACCAAGCCTCACGTCAACATTGGAACGATAGGACACGTTGACCACGGCAAAACATCTTTAACAGCTGCAATCACGAAAGTTTTAGCCGAAGAAGGAAAAGCGAAGTATCGCGATTACGCTTCTATCGACAACACTCCTGAAGAAAAAGCTCGCGGGATTACGATTAACTCTACTCACGTTGAGTACGAGACAGCTAACCGACACTATGCACACGTTGACTGCCCGGGCCACGCAGACTACGTTAAGAACATGATTACTGGCGCAGCGCAAATGGACGGAGCAATCCTCGTCGTTGCAGCGACAGACGGAGCGATGCCGCAAACCAAAGAACATATCCTTCTTGCCCACCAAGTCGGCGTTCCTGCGATCGTCGTCTTCTTGAACAAGATGGACATGATCGGCAAAGGCGACGAAGAATTGGTCGACCTCGTCGAGATGGAACTCCATGAGCTTCTCGAATCAAAAGGATACAAGAACGTCCCGATCATCCGCGGATCAGCGCTCAAAGCTCTTGAAGGAGATCCTGAATATGTCAAGAGCATCAAGGAATTGATGAAGACTGTCGATGAGAAAATCCCGACACCTGTACGCGAAATCGATAAGCCATTCCTCATGCCGGTGGAAGACGTGTTCTCCATTTCCGGCCGCGGAACCGTGGCAACAGGCCGTATAGAAAAAGGTAAGATCAAGGTTAACGACAAACTTCAAGTTGTCGGCATTCGCGACACTCGCGAGACAGTCGTTACCGGTCTCGAGATGTTCAATAAACTTCTCGATGAAGCGCACGCCGGGGAAAACGTGGGTATCCTGCTCCGTGGATTAGAAAAGAATGATATCGAGCGCGGAATGGTCCTCGCAGCTCCTGGCTCATGCGCGCCGCACACGAAGTTCAAAGGAACGATCTACGTACTGACCAAGGAAGAGGGCGGACGCCATAAGCCTTTCTTCACTGGATACCGTCCCCAATTTTACTTCCGCACGACAGACGTCACCGGAACCGTTACGCTTCCATCCGGAACCGAGATGGTAATGCCTGGCGACAACGTCGAGCTTGAAGCTGAATTGATCCATCCGATCGCGATGGAAGTAGGAATGCGTTTTGCGATCCGTGAAGGCGGAAGAACGATCGGCGCAGGAACTGTGACGGAAATTCTCAAATAAGCCTTATCGGCTTCATGAGAACCAATTCAAGGCCCTCCGTGGAGGAGGGCCTTATAGATTGCTGGTGGGTGTGTAGCTCAGCTGGTAGAGCAGCGATCTCCAAAGTCGCCGGTCGGGGGTTCGAATCCCTCCGCACTCGATAAAAAAAAGGATATGAAGAACGCTGCTATGACTATGGATGCAAAGTTAAATCAGACGCGGATTTCCACGAATGCTTCTACTCAGCAAGCATCCAAAAAGAAGCGGGTGTTTAACTATATACAAGAACTGAAAGACGAACTGAAGAAAGTCAGCTGGACGGCGAAAGGGGAGTTGAAGCTCTCGACGAAGATTGTCATCGGCGCGACATTTCTTTTTGGCTTAGGGATATATCTCTTTGATTTAGTGATCAAAGGATGTTTGGATTTTATCGCAATTGTTGCGCATTATATTTTTGGATAACTTTGAGGCGTCATGCATAAATGGTACGTCGTCCAGGTCGTTTCCGGACAAGAAAAAAAAGTGAAGAAGGCCATCGAAGAGAACCGTGAATCGAAGGGTATGGCCGAGCTGGTCGAATCTGTTTTAGTGCCGATTGAAAATGTCGCTGAAGTCAAGCGCGGCGAGCAGCGGATCAGCGAAAAGAAACTTTGGCCAGGCTACATCCTGGTCAACATGAATTTGACCGATGATTCGTGGATGTATGTTCGGAACTCTAACGGAGTGTTAGGATTTTTAGGCGGCGAAAAACCTTCTCCTCTTGCGCAAGGGGAAGTCGATGAGATTCTGCGCGATTTGGAAGAAAAGAAAAAAGGCGTCGTTCAAAAACACAATATTATGCCCGGAGACAAAGTCAAAATTACCGACGGCGTCTTCGTTAACTTCATTGGAACTGTTCAGGAAGTCTTCCATGATAAAGGAAGGCTTAGCGTTCTTGTATCGATCTTCGGCCGGGATACCCGCGTCGACGATCTTGAGTTTTGGCAAGTCGAGCAAGTTCTCAGTGAAACAGAAGTATCGTAACCTTCCTTGCCTCTTTGCCTCGTGGGGTGATAAGGGAGAAAAAATGAAATTTTTGAGGAATTAAACATGGCAAAGAAGATAGTAAAAGTGATCAAGCTCCAAATTCCAGCAGGCAAAGCGAACCCTGCACCGCCTATTGGCCCTGCGCTCGGCGGCGCCGGAATCAACATCATGGGGTTCTGCAAGGAATTTAATGCGAAGACACAAGATAAGGCGGGAGACATTCTCCCTGTCGAGATTACAGTTTACCAAGATAAGTCTTTTACCTTCATCACAAAGCAGCCGCCCGTTTCGAGAATGATTCTAAAAGAATTGAATATCGAAAAAGGCTCCAAAGTGCCGAACAGGGAAAAAGTAGGCAAGCTCACGAAAACACAAGTGAAGAAAATTGCCAAAAATAAACTCCAGGATATGCGCGCAGCCTCTGAAGAGGCCTCAATGCAGCTCGTTATGGGCACAGCGCGTTCCATGGGAGTCGACATCATCGAAGGGTAGACGGAGCCCTTTTGTGAACGCCATGTTAAAGATGGCTAATACTCCGTAAACTAGAATGTAAAGGAATCAGAATGCATCGAAGCAAAAGATTTCGGGAGATAGATAGTCTGGTGGATGTAATGAAAAGTTACAACCTGGATGAAGCTATCGAAATTTTGAAGAAGTGTCCGCCCGTCAAGTTTGATCAATCGGTGGAACTATCGCTTAAAACAGGCATCGATGTCCAGAAATCTGAACAGCAGGTGCGTGGAACAGTCTCCTTACCGAATGGGACTGGGAGACGCATCGTCATCGTCGTGATCGCCAAAGGCGATAAGATTAAAGAGGCGCTGGAAGCTGGCGCAGATTTTGCTGGAAACGAAGAGCTCTTTGAAAAAATAAAATCGGGCTGGCTCGATTTTGATGCGATTATCGCAACACCCGACATGATGCGGGATCTTGGAAAACTCGCAAAAGTCCTCGGACCGCGCGGGTTGATGCCAAGTCCGAAAGCGGGGACGGTGACAGCGGACGTCGCTAAAGCCATCACCGAGGTCAAAGGAGGAAAGATCGAGTTCAAATCTGACAAACATGGTGTGGTGAACACGATGGCAGGGAAACTCTCTTTCCAAACTGCGAAGCTCAAACAGAATATCATCGCGATTCTCTCCGCAATCGTCAAAGCCAAGCCGGCAAATGCCAAGGGTGTCTATTTAAAGTCCCTTGCGCTCTCATCGACCATGGGGCCTGGCATGAAAATTGACTTGCAGACAATCGTGGAAATTCAAGGAGCCAAAGAGTAAGATATGAGACCGGAAAAGCAACTACTTCTCAATGAGATCACAGATAAAATTGCCGGCTCTAAAGCGATCGTGATCGCCAGCTATAAGCGTCTCGAACCAAATGCAGCCTCCGTATTTCGCACGAATTTGGCGAAAACAGGCGGCAGCCTCGAGGTCGTGAAAAAGCGGGTGCTCATCAAAGCAGCGCAAGTTGCTGGTGTCGCAATCGATCCTGCTCAGTTACAAGGACACATTGCAGTTGTCTTTGCCAATGAAGACCCCATTCAAACCACAAAGACTGTTTATCAGTTTTGTAAAGAGAATGAGGCGGTCTTAGAAGTTATCGGCGGAAGGTTCGAAGGCGCGATTTGTTCGGCCAAAGATGTGGAACAGATCTCTAAGCTTCCGAGCAAAGATGAAATGCGCTCCCAATTTTTGGGTACGCTCGAAGCACCGCTTTCGCAAACGCTCAGCGTTATCGAAGCTATGCTTACCTCCGTTATGTACTGCTTGGACAATAAGTCTCAACAAACTAACTCTTAAAATTAAACAAGATCAATCAAAGAGGTTAAACCGTGTCTACACAACAACAAAACATTGATACACTAGTCGAAACACTTAGCCAATTAAGCGTTCTCGATATGGCAAAATTAAAAACTGCTCTGGAAGATAAATGGGGCGTTAAAGCTGCTGCTGCCGCACCTATGATGATGGCTGCTCCAGCTGCTGCGGCGGCTCCTGCTGCAGAGTCTACTGAATTCAAGGTGACTTTGGAAGCAACGCCAGATGACAAGAAAATCAGCGTCATCAAAGTCGTCCGTGAGATCACACAACTTGGCCTCAAAGAAGCCAAAGATTTGGTAGATGGCGCTCCGAAAGTCTTGAAAGAGACTTCCCCAAAAGCGGAAGCGGATGAAATTGCTAAGAAAATCACAACTGCAGGCGGTAAAGTGACCTTGAAAGGTCTCTAAATCGACAACAGCCTTAAAGATTAACGAGAGCAGAAGCCATGAAATATTGACTTCTGCTCGTCGTTTTTAGTTTTTTTTTGGAATTGATCAACATATTAAGCTAGGAGCCGTTTCGATGTTAAAAAGGCCGCCTCAACGGGTGAGTTTTCGTAGTAGAGAAGAGATCATTGATCTGCCGAACCTTATAGAGATCCAAATTAAGTCTTACGATCAATTTCTCCAAGCGGACAAAATGCCGCACGAAAGGGAAAATTTCGGATTGCAAGAGGTCTTTACTGAAATATTTCCGATCAAGTCTTACGATGAGAAGACGATTCTCGAATTTATCTCCTATAACCTCGGGGTGCCCAAATACACTCCGGAAGAGTGCATCCGCCGCGGAATTACTTTCAACGTCACGCTCAAAGTCAAGTTTCGCCTGACCGACGAAACCGGTATTAAAGAAGAAGAAGTCTACATGGGGACTATCCCTGTGATGACTGAAAAAGGCACATTCATCATCAATGGCGCCGAACGCGTCATTGTTTCCCAGTTGCATCGCTCTCCTGGCATTTCTTTTGAACAGGAACGCCACATCAAAGGCTCCACGATTTATTCCTTCCGCATCATTCCTTATCGCGGAAGCTGGCTTGAAGGCGCTTTTGACACCAACGACCTGATTTACATTTATATTGACAGAAAAAAACGGCGCCGCAAGATTTTGGCGACCTCCTTCATCCGCACATTAGGCTATTCTACAGATTCGGATATCATCGAAGAATTCTTTAGCACGATCAAAGTGAAAATCCGTTCCGATAAAGACTTCCCAAAACTTGTGGGAAAGATCTTGGCCGAAGATGTCCTCGATGAACAAAGCGGAGTGGTGTTTGGAAAGGCTTCCGAAAAATTAACGACCGCCATGCTCAAACGGATGCTCGATACGAATATCTCCGTAGTCCGCATTGCGGAAGACGCCGATGAAACAAGCCCCATCATCAAGATGCTCGCTAAAGATCCGACCGATTCGTACGAATCGGCTTTGAAAGATTTCTACCGTAAAATTCGTCCCGGCGAACCCGCGACGCTTTCCAATGCCCGTTCGGCAATCATGCGCCTTTTCTTCGATCCCAAACGGTATAATTTAGGCCGTGTAGGACGTTATAAGCTCAATCGCAAGCTCGGCCTGGAAGTTTCGGACGATGAGCTCAACATTGTGACCCTGCGCAAAGAAGATGTGATCGGCGCGATCAAGTATTTAATTCGCTTGAAGAAGGGGGAAGAAGGTGTCAACGTCGATGATATCGATCATCTTGGAAACCGCCGCGTCCGTTCTGTTGGCGAACTGATCCAAAACCAATGCCGCATCGGCCTTGCCCGCATGGAGAAAATCATCAAAGAACGGATGAACCTCTTTGATTTCACTTCAGACACACTGACTCCCGGCAAGGTTGTTTCTGCAAAGGGACTCGCAGGTGTTCTGAAAGACTTTTTCGGCAGATCGCAATTATCTCAATTCATGGACCAAACGAATCCTGTTGCGGAACTCACGCACAAACGGCGTCTTTCCTCGCTCGGGCCAGGCGGCCTGAACCGGGAACGCGCAGGTTTTGAGGTGCGCGACGTTCATCCGAGCCACTATGGAAGGATCTGTCCGATCGAGACTCCGGAAGGACCCAACATCGGGTTGATCACCTCGCTGTCTGCTTTTGCGAAGATCAATGAATTCGGCTTCATCGAAACGCCCTATCGAATTGTTCGGGATGGCGTTGTCACGGAAGAGATCGAATACATGACAGCTGACCAGGAAGAAAACAACGTCATCGCTCAGGCATCGGCCATCTTGGACGACCATAACATGTTCGTCGAGCCGCTTTGCTGGGCACGCTATAATGGGGAATCGTTAAAAATCGAGACGAGCAAGATCACCCACATGGACGTATCGTCCAAACAGCTCGTATCGATTGTAACCGGATTAATTCCCTTCCTCGAGCACGACGATGCGAACCGCGCCTTGATGGGCTCCAACATGCAGCGGCAAGGCGTTCCATTGCTCAAGACCGACGCGCCGATCGTCGGGACTGGATTAGAACCCCGTTCAGCGCGCGACTCGGGCGCTGTGATCGTCGCCGAAGAAGATGGAACAGTCGAATATGTCGATGGTTACAAAATCGTCATTGCTGCCAAATCCAATCCGCTCGACAAAAAGACTTATGTCCTTAAAAAGTTCATGCGCTCTAATGCGGGAACATGCATCAACCAAACGCCTCTTTGCAATGTGGGCGACATCATCAAAGCCAACGACGTCATTGCTGATGGCCCTGCCACAGATAAAGGGGAAGTGGCCCTTGGTAAAAACGTACTCGTCGCATTCATGCCTTGGTGCGGCTATAACTACGAAGATGCGATCATCATCTCAGAGAAACTTTTAAAGCTCGATTACTGCACATCGATCTATCTCGAAGAGTTTGAGCTCACTGCCCGCGATACGAAGCTTGGAAAGGAAGAGATCACCCGCGACATTCCGAACGTTTCTGAAGAAGCGCTTGCCAATTTGGGCGAAGACGGTATTATCCGCATCGGAGCGGAGGTGACTCCCGGGGACATCCTTGTCGGTAAGATTACGCCGAAGTCGGAAACAGAGCTCGCTCCAGAAGAGCGTCTCCTTCGCGCTATTTTTGGTGAAAAAGCAGCAGACGTGAAAGACGCCTCCCTCACAGCGCCTCCGGGAACGGAAGGTGTAGTCATGGACGTCAAAGTCTTCAGCCGCCGTGACCGCCTTTCTAAGACAGACGACGAGCTTGTCGAAGAAGCCAGCCGGATCAAAGATATCCATCAGGATTTCAAGACAAAAGAAGCTGAGCTCATGATCGAATACCATGAAAAGCTCGGTGCTCTTCTTCTCGGTGAAATAGCTCCTGCTCCGATCATGCACCGCAAGAGCGGCGATATCCTGATTAAAGAAGGGGAAGTGATTACGCAAGAGATGCTCGAGAATTTAGAGTCGGAAAAGCCTGAAGATCTGATCATCGGCGAAGCAGAAGTTTACAACACGCTTAAATCCCAGATGCGCGAGTACGACACGGCGATGCAGACGTTGCAGACGCTGCACAAGAGCGAAATCGAATACACACGCAAAGGGGACACAGAGCTCGATCCGGGCGTAATCCGCCAGGTCAAAGTTTACGTCGCTTCCAAGCGCAAACTGCAAGTCGGCGACAAGATGGCCGGGCGGCACGGAAATAAAGGCGTTGTTTCCCGGATCGTTCCTGAGCAAGACATGCCATACCTTTCTAATGGGGAGACCGTCGAGATCATCCTGAACCCTCTTGGCGTACCGTCCCGTATGAACATGGGACAGCTGCTGGAAACGCACCTGGGCTACGCTGCAAGAAAAGCAGGGATCTATGTCAAGAGCCCGGTGTTTGAAGGTTTCCCGGAATCGCGCATTTGGCAGATGATGAAAGAACTCGGCCTTCCAGAAGACGGCAAGAGCCATTTGTACGATGGACGCACCGGAGAAAGATTCGAAAACCGCGTCGTCGTCGGCTATATTTACATTCTCAAATTGAGCCACCTCGTTGCGGACAAGATCCACGCGCGTTCAATTGGCCCTTATTCTCTCGTCACTCAGCAGCCGCTTGGCGGCAAGGCCCAAATGGGAGGCCAGCGCTTCGGGGAGATGGAAGTTTGGGCGCTTGAGGCGTATGGCGCAGCCAACCTGCTTCAAGAGATGCTTACCGTCAAATCAGACGATGTAGGCGGACGTACCCGTATTTACGAGTCGATTGTAAAAGGGGAAAATATTTTAACGGCAGGAACGCCTGAGTCCTTCAACGTTCTCGTGAAGGAAATGCAAGGGCTTTGTTTAGATGTGCGCACTGAAAGCGCAACAGAAGTTTAATAGGGAGAAATAACTTCATGTCAGAAGAAGATTTCAAGGGTTCCCAATTCGATAAATTGACGATTAAAATTGCGTCTGATGATGTCATCCGCAATGAATGGTCGCGCGGGGAGATCAAGAAGCCCGAAACGATCAATTACCGGACATTCAAGCCGGAGAAAGGCGGTCTGTTCTGTGAGAAGATCTTCGGCCCCACGCGGGATTGGGAGTGTGCTTGCGGGAAGTACAAAAAGATCAAGCATAAAGGAATTGTCTGCGACCGCTGCGGCGTGGAAGTGACCCTGGCCAAGGTGCGCCGCGAACGCATGGCCCACATTGAGCTCGCTGTTCCCGTCGTGCACATTTGGTTCTTTAAAACGATGCCATCGCGCATCGGCAACATCATGGGGATGTCGGCGACCGATCTCGAACGCGTGATCTATTATGAAGAATACGTCGTCATCGATCCGGGCCGCACGACGCTGGAAAGAAAACAGCTCTTGTCCGATGCGGAATACCGGGAAGCGCAAGAAAAATGGGGATCTGATGCTTTTGTCGCCAGAATGGGCGGCGAAGCGATCCGCGACCTACTGGAAAAAGAAGATTTATTAGGCCTTGTCGTCGAACTCAAAGATAAATTGCGCAAGACGAAATCGATGCAAGCTCGAATGAAGCTAGCCAAAAGGCTAAAGATTGTCGAAAGCTTCTCTTCTTCTCCGAACCGTCCTGACTGGATGGTGATGTCGTGCGTCCCTGTGATTCCGCCGGACCTGCGTCCTCTTGTCCCGCTCGACGGAGGAAGATTTGCGACCTCCGACCTCAACGACCTGTATCGCCGCGTGATCAACCGGAATAACCGCCTGAAAGCAATTCTCAAGTTAAAGACGCCTGATGTGATCGTCCGGAATGAAAAGCGGATGCTGCAAGAGGCCGTCGACGCTCTATTTGACAACGGCCGCCACGGCCATCCTGTGATGGGCGCCGGAAACCGTCCGCTCAAATCCCTTTCGGAAATGCTGAAAGGAAAACAGGGGCGCTTCCGTCAAAACCTGCTGGGCAAGCGGGTCGACTACTCCGGACGTTCGGTCATCATCGTCGGTCCCGATTTGCGTTTCAACCAATGCGGTTTGCCAAAACAGATGGCCCTCGAGTTGTTTGAGCCGTTCATCGTCAAACGCCTCAAAGATCTCAACTATGTTTACACGATCCGGTCCGCGAAAAAAATGATCCAAAAACAAGCGCCCGAAGTGTGGGACGTTCTTGAAGAGATCATCAAAGGACATCCTGTTCTTCTCAACCGTGCGCCGACATTGCACCGATTGGGTATACAGGCCTTTGAACCCGTGCTGATCGAAGGGAAAGCGATCCGCATCCATCCGCTCGTTTGTACGGCATTCAACGCCGACTTCGACGGTGACCAGATGGCTGTCCACATTCCCCTTTCCATCGAAGCTCAGCTCGAAGCAAAATTGTTGATGATGGCACCGGACAATATTTTCCTGCCCTCTTCAGGCAAACCTTCTGCTGTTCCTTCTCAGGATATGATTCTCGGCCTCTATTACCTGATGCTCGATCCGATTTATATTGCGGAAGATCACGGGAAGAAGACCAAGGTCTTCAAAAACATGGACGAAGTGCTTACTGCGCTTTCTTCAGGCGGGAGCTTTAGCTGGTACGAGAATGCAGGAAAGGACGGGCGGCGCGACGACCTCGGACGCGGCATCCGTCTGCATGAAAAGATTAGACTCAAACTCGAGACCGGCATCATTGAAACAACGCCCGGACGCGTCTTATTTAACACGATCGTTCCCAAAGAACTCGGCTTCCAGAACTATTCTCTGCGTAAGAAGAAAATGAGCGAGCTCGTCCTTCAGACCTACAAAAAAGTCGGCCTCGAAGCCACGGTGCGCTTTTTGGATAATCTGAAAAATCTTGGATTTGCTGAAGCGACAAAATCTGCCCTCTCGATGGGCGTATGCGACGTCCGCGTTCCTAAAGACAAACAAAAAGTGATCGACGCGGCCCATAAACGGATTGAAGTGGTCGTTAAACAATACGAAGACGGCATTATCACGGAAGGGGAAAGAAAATCCAAGATCATCAGCATTTGGACGGAAGTCACCGACCAGCTTTCTGAAGAGCTTTTCAAGCTCGTCAGCGAAGTTCGGGACTACGAATTCAATCCGCTCTATTTGATGATGGACTCCGGCGCCCGCGGTAATAAATCGCAGGTCAAACAGCTTGGCGCGCTCCGCGGCTTGATGGCAAAACCCTCGGGAGAAATCCTGGAGTCGCCGATCACAGCGAACTTCCGCGAAGGACTGAGCGTTCTTGAATACTTCATCTCTTCCCACGGTGCGCGCAAAGGTCTCGCGGACACTGCTCTTAAAACAGCGGACTCTGGCTATCTTACACGCCGCCTCGTCGACGTATCACAAGAAGTGATCATCACGGAGGAAGATTGTGGCACGCTCAACGGGATCGATGTAGCAGCGATCAAGCAAGGTCAGGAAGAACTTCTTCCCATCAAAGACCGTATTTATGGCCGCGCTGTTTGCGACGATGCCTACCAACCCGGGGATAGCACTAAAATGCTTGCCCGCGCGGGCGATATTCTGACTGTGATCCAAGCAGAAACCATCGATGATGCCGGGATTGACAGCATCCGCATCCGTTCTGCCCTGACTTGCGAGTCCAAGCGGGGAATCTGCGCAAAATGCTATGGTGTCAACCTTGCTAATGGGGCTGTTGTAGGCCAGGGCGAAGCTGTTGGTACGATCGCCGCTCAATCGATCGGCGAACCGGGAACGCAGCTCACGATGCGTACCTTCCACACCGGGGGTATTGCGTCCGCAAGCGTCACACCAGAGCTTCTTACAGAACAAGACGGCGTCCTTGTGTATATGGGGCTGCGCACGGTTCAAAACGAAGAAGGCATCTGGCTGGCGCTCAATAAAAACGGCACGCTCCACATCGTCCGCGATGAAGGACGTAGCTTAGAAGAGTGCAAACGCCTCCTCAGCACCAAGTCGATCGAACCCATGCAGACAGTGACTGTCGAGCTCGGCACACGCATTCTTCTGCCCGATGGCGCAAAGGTGAAGAAGAAAACGAAGATTGCTCAATGGGAACAGCACAACGTTCCGATCATTTGCGAACGTCCCGGCTATGTTAAATACGAAGACCTCGTCGAAGGGATTTCTACCCAGCGCGAAGTCAACAAACAAACAGGCCAGACTGAGCTTATTGTTAAACAGCATCGAGGCGAATTACATCCCCAGATCGTCATCTACGCAGACAAAGAGTACTCGGAACTCGTGGGTACTTATGCGATCCCATCAGGAGCCTATATCTCCGTGCAAGAAGGACAGTATGTCTCTGCAGGGATGCTGCTCGCTCGCCTACCTCGTGGCGCTATCAAGACAAAGGACATCGTCGGCGGCCTTCCCCGCGTCGCTGAGCTTTTCGAAGCTCGCCGGCCGAAAGATGCCGCTGAGATCGCGAAGATCGACGGCGTCGTCGACTTCCGCGGCGTTCAAAAGAACAAGCGCATCGTCGTCGTCCGCGATGAAGAGTCCGGAATGGAAGAGGAACACCTCATTCCGCTGAGCAAGCACCTTATCGTTCAAAGGGGCGATTTCGTGATCAAGGGACAGCAGCTGACCGACGGCCTCGTGGTTCCGCAGGAAATTTTGGATATCTGCGGCGTCCGCGAATTGCAAAAATATCTCGTGAACCAAGTCCAAGAGGTCTACCGTCTGCAAGGGGTTGACATCAACGACAAACACATCGAGATCATTATCCGTCAAATGTTGCAGAAGGTTCGCGTTACCGATCCCGGAGACACGACCTTCCTCTATGGCGAGGACATCGACAAGAGGAACTTCCACCGGATCAATCGGAAAACGATCGATGAGGGTGGACGGCCAGCGCAAGCAGCGCCGGTCCTGCTGGGGATCACAAAAGCATCCCTTGGCACGGACTCTTTCATCTCTGCCGCTTCGTTCCAAGAGACGACCCGCGTGCTCACGGACGCTGCCTGCGAAGGAAAGACCGATTACCTGCTCGACTTTAAGTCGAACATTATCATGGGTCATTCGATTCCTGGCGGCACCGGCTTTGAAGAATACCGCAAGCGTATCAGCAAGTCGCTCGACCGCGACGCGGATGAAGAGCTCCAATTCGTCTTCGAATAACCATTATTCAAAGGTTCTTATTCTAAACCGCTTGGGAAACCCCCAAGCGGTTTTTTATTGTTTTAAATTCGGCTTTATTGTAATATCTTACATACAAGATTAATTTAATTATGTGATGAAATGAGTGCTGTTAATAAATATTTAACATCCGATTTGACAATTTTTCCAAATACTCCTTCCGATATTCAGAAGGTGATCATTTTGAAGTGCAATCCAACTGGATTGATCAAATTAAGCGGTGTCAATAGAGAAGCTTCCGCGCTGCTGAGCAATGAGTTTTTTAAAAAACTATATGACGATCAGCATCCCAATCTAGCTGTTTTGGATCTGCTTTTTGGGAAATTGTGTTCCTACCATCCCTCGAATTGCTGGAAGGTCGTCTGTCAAGTGATGGATCCGAGTTGGAAAGGGTATCAGGGAGAAGACAAGACTGTTTCTATTGCGCTCCGTTTGAGTCCTTCATTTGTCCAGGAAGCAAAATCAGCAGTTGTTTTGAAACTGGAATCGGAGAAAGAGAAAGATGTAAATCGAATCAAAGAAATTTGCGGTACCCATTTTGAAGACCCCCATTCCCCGATTGATCAAGCTTGGAAAGCATATAAAAAAAATGAAGAAGAATTTCGTTTAGTGCATCAGGAGTTTTCCCAATCACAAGGACAAATTCTGATTGTGGAGGCACCGGATCATGATAAATTTACGTCAATCCTAGCGGTTATTGAAGGCGATTTAGATCAGAGTAATGTTGAGCGCACCGTTGAACGGTTTATTAGCATCTCTTATGAACAATTTGTAGAGAAGATAGATGCAGGAACAAAAGAGATCTCCGAAGAAGAGTTTTTGGTTTATCAAAAAATTGCTAAAGTAACTCAACTTGAACAGAAATTACACGCTATATGGATACGAATGGAAGAATTTCGTAAACAGTATCAAGATCTTGAGCAAGAAAGATATCAAGGCCAGTTCCACATTGAAAGCACCGATTCACTTATCAACGATTATAATTCCAACGGTGCTTCAATTCATATGCACGAGCTAACCAACGAATGGAATCAAGCTCGAAACATTATTGAGAACATCGAATCCAAAACTCAATTGAGTAAATGCAATGATCTCATTATGAAACTTATTAATACTCCTGTAGAGCAAACGCCCGAGGCATTTGCAGAAATTCGCAGTTTAATTAATGCATCTGCAGATGAATATAGAATAAATATTTGGAATAATTTGTATAAACTCAGTGGAAACCATGTCACGGAAGACTCTTCGGCCGAAAACCATTTTCAGGATCATTTGCCCATGCTAGGTTTGGCCGTGGAGAGAGAGGTTAGCTACATCCAATCTCACCTTGAGAACGAAAATCGATGGTTGAATTCCCATTCTGCCCTTTTATAAAAGAAGCTCCTTGTTATAAACCGCTTGGAAATCTCTCAAGCGGTTCTGTTGTTGATTTATAAATCCATCTGCGAGCCGGGCCCTGATCCAGTTAAGGCGCGTTATTACCCCACTATTCAAATAGCTTGCTGCGGCCTTGCCAAAGTGATTTTGATTGCGTGAAATCAAAGGCATAGTTAGAATGTCCTAAATAGTTCAAAGCACTCTCATGCAATAAAAACTAGCTATTTTATTCTTGTTGATTGATCAATTTCTCGTACGAGAGATTGCCCTGAGTCATTCTCAGAATTTTCTATTTATTACGACATCTGCCATGGTGAAGAGATGAGCAGAACTACTGTTTTATCTGTTAAGAATTTAAAGAAGATCTACCCCGGGAAGACCCCTTTTATCGCTGTAGGGGGGATTTCTTTCGATCTGAAGGAAGGGGAGATTTTGGGCTTGCTCGGTTCCAATGGAGCGGGCAAGACCACGACGATCCAGATGCTTTTGAGCACGTTAAAGCCGACATCGGGATCGATTGAGTATTTTGAAAAGGATTTTTTCAAGCACCGTTCGGAGATTTTGAAGCATGTGGCTTTTGCGAGTACGTATGTCAGTTTGCCGTGGATGCTCACTATCGATCAGAATTTGGAGGTGTTTGGGAGGCTGTATGGGTTGTCTGAAGGCGAGCGGGTTGAAAGGACGGGGGAGTTATTGGAGCGGTTTGGGATTGCCGCCAAGCGCAAGTTCCCTGTCTCGAAGTTGTCAGCAGGCCAGATTACGCGTCTGATGCTTGTCAAGGCGTTCATGATTCGGCCTAGGATCGTCCTTTTGGACGAACCGACCGCTTCCCTAGACCCCGACATCGCTCATGATGTGATCGAGTTTGTGTTGGAACAAAGAAAGAAATTCGGTACCTCGATTCTATATACGTCGCACAATATGGCTGAAGTGGCGGAGGTCTGTGACCGAATTTTATTTTTGCAGCAGGGGAAAATCGTCGCTGACGACCTGCCGAAAAATTTAGCCAAAAGCGTGGAGACGTCGCGCGTGAAGCTTCAAGTTGGAGACGGAATGAAGCGCACGGCTGCGATTGCAGAGCGGCTGAATATGCCCTACAAGGTCGAACACCGCACGATCGAGCTCGAACTCGATGAAAGCCAGATCGCGACGCTGCTCTCCGCTCTTGCAGGTGCAGGAGTTGTCTACACGAACATTCATATTTTGCAACCGACATTGGAAGATTACTTCTTGCATATGGTCAAGAAGGGGAGTCAAAAATGAGCTGGTATCGGATTTGGGCTGTTTTTTTACGTTATTTTTATTTCTTCGCCAAAATGGACCACTTGGCCGATCTTTTCTTTTGGCCGGCACTCGATATCTTCTTGTGGGGGATGACGAGCGTTTGGATCCAGGCACATGATGTGCAGATGCCGATGATAGCGATGGCCATTTTGACGGGTTTAGTCTTTTGGCAGATCATTTGGCGCAGCAATTACGAGGTGTCTGTTAACCTGCTTCAAGAGTTCTGGAACAGGAACATGGTCAATCTCTTTTCGACACCCTTGAAACTCTCCGAATGGATCTCGGCATTGATGCTTGTCGGCGTTTTTAAAATTTTCATCACGATCGGCTTTGGGTCTTTAATCGTTTGGGTGATGTATTCTTTGAATATTTTTACGATCGGATGGGTGATTGTTCCCTTTTGCGCATCTCTTTTGTTATCAGGTTGGGTTATAGGGTTTTTGAGCGCAGCGATCATGGTCTATTTTGGCCAAAGGGTGCAAATGCTTGCCTGGATGACGGCTTATATCTTCGCGCCTTTCAGCGCTGTCTTTTATCCCGTCTCCGCTCTTCCTGATTGGGCTCGACTCATCGCTAAAGCTTTGCCGATGACCTACATTTTCGAAGGAATGAGAAGAGTTTTGAATGAAGGGATTTTTTCCTGGCATGATTTTGGAATGAGTATTTTGCTCAATGTTGTTTATCTGGTCGGGGCGATGTGCCTTTTCCGCAAATTGTTTGAAATGAGCCGCAACAAGGGGTTGGCGAGATTAGAATAATTCCAACTTTCAACTGCTAATAGTATATCCCTGTGACGATGGCTGATGAGCAGAGGCACCCTCCCAGGGTTAAAATTGTAGAAATTGCGATGGCGATCGAAGCGGCTGTCAAAAAGATGGCGGCTGAGACTGGGATCTGAAAACCGAGAGCAGCGGTCAGGAGGATACCGGCGGAGATGCCGCCGATCGTCGAGAACCCAAACTGTGCAACTTTGAAAACGAGGCTATCGGGACAGCACTCCACTTTGTCGCTAATCCAATGAATCAGGCAGTGGCCGAGAAAAGAACCGATGCCGAAGACCGCTCCTCCCAGAGGGCTTACTACTGTCAAAAGTCCCGCTGCCAATCCGCTCGTCCCGGCCATAACGGCGGCCCCAACAGCTATCTGCCCGGGGGAAACTTCTTGCCGAGGGCGTGAACGAATAGAGTGTGTTGCCATGACATCCTCCTAATAAAGGAGTGACACTTTACGAGTAGGATGTTTTTTAAAACAACGTTTTTAGCAGAACCGTTCTTTCAGAGCGAGTCCGGCGCCTCCGAGGAGCTGCGAACAACACCCCGCACCACCGGTGACGCAGCGAATGGCACAAGAAGTGACAACCATGGCGACGAGCATGCCGACTGATCCAAGGACTGTCAGAGGGAAGCCAATCGTTGTTGCAGCGAAAATCCCGACCGCGACGCTTGCGAAAAAGGAAGCCACACAGGCAACAACTTTAAGAGCTGCGTTCGGTAAAACCTTGTCCGCGACGGTATTGGCGATGATGTTTGTGAACGCATAGGTAGCGCCAAAGACCGCTCCGCCAACGGGATTGATGATGCTAAACAGATAACCGGCAAGGGCTCCTGCACCAGTGGTAACGCCGATCTCGTAGATAGCATTAAATATTTTAGCCCCGTTCGAAGGTACTTGCTGAGTTGAGGGTGTATTCGTTGTTGTGACTACTGCCATAAAACTTCTCCATTTTTTCGGAATAATATACCTAAACCAGAAAAAAATGAAAATCAAAAACAAATAGTAATAAAATATTTATAAACAAGTTTAGAGGCGCTGTTCGATCATTTTTTCTAATTTCACATTGTCTTTTGCGAAATTTCGAATGCCTTCCGCCAATTTGTCCGTGGCCATCGGATTCTCGTTGAGCATCCAGCGGAAAGTTTTTTCATCCATCACAATTTTGTTGATACCCAATTTTTGAGCGGCTTGAGCATCGAGTTTGCGCGGAACAGCCCCTTCGGCATTCTGAAGTTCTTCCAGGAGTTTAGGAGCGATCGTCAAGAGATCGCAGCCGGCGAGTTCAAGGATTTCATCGGTATTGCGGAAAGAAGCTCCCATGATCTGAGTCTTAATGTCCATTTTTTTATAATAATTGTAAATTTGAGCAACGGAAAGGACGCCGGGATCTTCTGCGGGGGGGTACGATGCTTTATTTTCGTTTTTCTTGTGCCAGTCCAAAATTCTTCCCACAAAAGGGGAGATCAAAGTCGCATTGACTTGGGCGCAGCCTATGGCCTGAGCCAGGCTGAACATGAGGGTCATATTGCAGTGGATCCCCTCTTTTTCGAGAACTTCTGCGGCTTTGATCCCTTCCCACGTGGAAGCGAGCTTAATTAAAATTCTTTTCCGGTCTATACCCGCGCCTTCATAGAGGGCAATCAGGTGGCGTGCTTTTTTTAAACTCCCTTCGATGTCGAAAGATAAACGCGCATCGACTTCTGTAGAGACTCTTCCGGGGACATATTTCAGAATTTCAATCCCAAAATTGACAAAGACCCTGTCGAGCGCCTGCTCCTTGATCTCGTTGGGAGTTTTGCCGTTTTTTTTGCCCCATTGGACCGCTTCATCAATGAGAAACTGGTATTCCGGTTTAGAGGACGCTGAGAAAACCAGGGAGGGGTTCGTCGTGGTATCGGTAGGATGGAATTTTTTTATTTCATCGATTTCGCCGCTGTCTGCGACAATCGTCGTCATTTTCTTTAACTGTTCGAGTTTGTTCATACGACCTCTGTTAATAATTGAATAGTAGGGCCTTTTTTTGAATTTTGCAAGAATTTACAGAGGGGAATGGAAGGGATTTGTAAAGGGTAACGCGTGGTGCAATTGATGAAATTTCCTGGAAAAATCTTCAGGCTGAATGGTTGAGCGGTAGCCCGGAAGGATCAGGGTAGCCTCCTTCTGATTTTGCAGGGCTGAGATCAACAGATGGGAAGCTTGTTCGGAAAGAAGGAATCGCTGCCCTCCCTCGAAACGATAGGCTGAAAAAGAAAAGATTCCTTCCCCGGTTTTGATCTTGACGGGAGCGGTATTGGGATTCCCCTCTTGAGGAGGAACGGGAATGGAGTGGATGTGGAGATAGACATTCAGCCTGTCGCCGATTTTAAGAAATTCCACGTCGACTCCATGAATACGATCTTTGGAAGTATAGCTTAGCCTGCTCGAACAGCTTTCTTTCTCTTCTGACGAGATCCGGTCTGAGGACCAGTGGCTGCTTTTTGAACAGGCGAAGAAAATAACGGCGATAAAACAGGAGATCAGACTCGATCTATTTATCGTCACCGTGGTGCCTGTGGTGGTGCCCGTCGTTACAGCTAACCAAAATCAGCGCGGTCACGGCAACAGCCACAGCTCCGACGGCCAGGGCAATATTCCGCCATTGTCTTCTCTTAGCTGCGTTTACCCCTTCGTTTGAAGCCTGGCCAACTGAAGCCCCTAACTCTTCTTCATCGATGAATTCATCTTCAGGGGTAGTTCCTTCGGGAGAAGGGGAGTTCGAGGGGTCTTCTTGAGGAATCATCGGTGTCGTGGGGTCTTCCTCTTCCGGTTGGGCATTTTCCGTTTCTGTCGAAGCCTCGTCATCCTCAACACGGGACTCAGTAAAATCATCAATTGCATGAGGCGATTGGCAATGAAGCGCGGGAGAAAATGCGATGATCGAGGCAATAAGGGAAGGTATAATGATTTTTCTCATTTTGGATCCTGATTAGATATTAATTTTTCATGAGCATCTCTTAGGACGAGGAGTTGCCAAAAAACCCCCATATCGCCGAAGTTGTCGAGGACGGACTTTTGAAAGGCGGCCCAGTGCTCTTCTTTGAAGCGGGGATCTTCCATCGGGTTTTTCTTTTGCGACCGGAAATAATCTTCACAAGCGGTGAGCAGATGGGTTTGTTGCTGCTTCAACATTTGGCGTCGGTCTGTTTGGGGGATGTTGCTGAACAGGTCGTTTGAGAGTGTGAAAGAGCGGAATGCAGATTGAAACTCTTTATAATAGGTGGGAATTTCTTCCTTGAGTGCCGCGGCGGTGAGAACGTAGGCTTGCCCCTCTTTCACGATGATGAGCTGCAAGATCCGCACGGGACCCCATTCGGTGGTCGAATCGATCTCAGTGAGCTGGCCCAGGCCGGCGCTTGTGCGTACTTTGCCGAGGGCCCTCCAATGGTTGCGGCGGTCTTGCTCATGAATGGCCTTCACCGCTTTCAGATATTCATTCAAAGATGCATC
>CAJCIW010000184.1 GCA_903970455.1 Verrucomicrobiota bacterium
GCCACAAGATCTTCAATGCCCATTGGAAGATCGATCATCTCCCCAAATTGTACTCCCTCTTTGATATGATCAAAAATACCGTGCGCCAAAATCCCTCGGGCGTTCTTTCGGCTTTCTCGGACAATGCAGCAGTGGTTGAAGGCGCGCACACGATCTGCTTTTTGCCTAATCCAACGACGGGAATTTACGAAGAACATGAAGAGGATATTTCTGTTATCATAAAAGTAGAGACTCACAACCATCCGACCTCTATTTCTCCATTTCCGGGGGCGGCAACAGGAGTGGGAGGGGAAATTCGTGATGAAGGGGCAACAGGGCGGGGAGGGAGGCCAAAAGCGGGTTTGGCAGGATATTGCGTTTCAAATCTCCGTTTGCCCCATGGGATCCAGCCTTGGGAACAGCAAGCCTCTAGACCTTCACATCTAGCGGCGCCTTTGCAAATTATGATCGAAGGGCCGTTGGGAAGCGCTGCGTTTAACAATGAATTTGGCAGGCCCAATTTGCTCGGCTATTTTCGTACTTACGAACAAGATGGTTTTGGCCAATTGTGGGGATACCATAAGCCGATTATGCTGGCGGGGGGAATGGGCAGTATTCGACCTATGCATATCTTTAAACAAAAACTCGAAGAAGGAGTTAACCTCATCGTACTTGGCGGTCCTTCCATGGCGATCGGTATTGGGGGAGGGGCTGCCTCTTCTTCAATCCTTGGCACAAATCCGGAACAGCTCGACTTTGCCTCTGTGCAGCGCAGCAATCCTGAAATGCAGCGGCGCTGTCAAGAAGTGATCGACAAATGCATTGCCTTAGGCGATAAGAATCCCATTCTCTCCATCCACGATGTCGGAGCAGGAGGACTTTCTAATGCCATTCCCGAAATTGTCGAGAAAGATGGACTCGGGTGTACGATCGAACTCCGCTCTATTCCGAATGAAGAATCGGGGATGTCCCCTTTAGAATTATGGTGTAATGAATCGCAGGAACGGTATGTATTGGCAATTTCCGATTTAGGGTTAGAGATTTTTGAAAACATTGCAAAGCGAGAGCGGTGTCCGTTTGCCCTCGTCGGACGTTCGACAACACAACCCCATTTAAATCTATCCGATTCCCATTTCGCCAATAAACCGATTGATCTCCCTGTCGCACTCCTTTTGGGAAATACGCCAAGACTGGAGTTAGAGACAAGCCGAGAGAAAAAAATAAAAGAGGCGTTGCATTTGGAAGGTATCTCTCTTGAAGAAGCTTCTAAAAGAATTCTCCTCCTTCCCACGGTGGCGGAAAAAACTTTCCTGATCAACATCGGAGATCGCTCCGTCACCGGCCTCGTCGCACGCGATCAAATGGTCGGGCCCTGGCAAGTTCCGGTTTCGGATGTCGCAGTCATTGCAAGTGGATTCGGTGATTATACTGGCGAGGCAATGGCCTTGGGGGAGCGCCCTCCTATTGCATTACTCAACGCCGCCGCTTCAGCTAGGATGGCTATTGGAGAGGCAATCACAAATATTGCCTGTGCCAATATTCGGGAAATCGGAGCCATCAAATTATCCGCTAATTGGCAAGTCGCGGCAAAGCATCCTGGGGAAAGTGGTAATCTGTATGAAGCTGTAGAGGCAATCGGTCTCGATTTATGCCCAAAGCTGGGAATCGCGATTCCAGTCGGCAAGGACTCTGTATCGATGCAAACCCTATGGAACGATTCGGGAATTGTCAAAAAAGTCACAGCTCCTCTTTCTCTCAACATCACAGCATTTGCACCCGTGGCCGATCTCCTCAAGACGGTCACGCCTCAACTCCGTTTGGATCAAGGCCAAACTCAACTTCTTTTCATCGATTTGGGGCGAGGACAAAATCGTCTGGGAGGGTCCTGCCTAGCGCAAGTCTTCAATCAAATCGGCGATGTGCCCCCCGATCTCGATGACCCTGAGCTACTTAAGCACTTCTTTTGCGCAATCCAACATATGATCGAAGATCGCCTTCTCATCGCCTATCACGATAGGTCAGATGGAGGCTTTTTCGTCACAGCCCTAGAAATGGCCTTTGCTGGCCATTGCGGTCTTAACATCGCTCTTGATTCTTTAGGAAAAGAGAATTTCGGCGCTCTGTTTAGCGAGGAGTTGGGAGCTCTTATTCAGATCAAAGAAGAAAATGCGGAAAAAGTTTGGGAAATTTTAAGGGATCAAAAATTGGGTTCTCTCACATCAACAGTCGGGATTCCTGTAACTTCTCCCGAAATCCTCTTTACGCGGGGAGGGGAGCCGGTGCTGCGTCAAGAATGGTCTTATTATCGCCATTTATGGGCACAGACGACATTTGAGATTCAGTCTCTTCGAGATCAGCCTGAATTGGCAAAGCAAGAATTGAAACAGAAAATTGATTTCACTGACCCGGGTTTGCATGCACATTTAACTTATAAAATTGAAAAGCCCAAGAGGGATCAGGAGCGTCCTTGGGTCGCCGTTTTGCGTGAACAAGGGACGAACGGACACATAGAAATGGCAGCAGCTCTTCACCGGGCAGGGTTTACTGCAGTGGATGTCCATATGAGCGATATCCTTTGTGGCCTGGTCGATCTGAAGAGGTTTTGTGGGCTCGCCGCTTGCGGAGGATTTTCTTACGGGGATGTCCTCGGCGCCGGAAAGGGGTGGGCAATGACCATTTTGAATAATGATCGTGCGCGATGTGTCTTTAAAGAGTTCTTTGAAAGACCCGATACTTTCGCGCTCGGTGTTTGTAATGGCTGCCAGATGTTCGCACATCTGAAAGAAATTATTCCCGGCACACATCATTGGCCCCATTTTCTTACAAATCGCTCGGAGAGTTTTGAAGCTCGTGTCTGTCTGGTTGAAATTACCCCCTCTCCTTCCATCTTTTTCAAAGGGATGGAAGGCTCTCGCATTCCGATCGTCGTTGCTCATGGAGAAGGGCGTGCTGAATTTCCATCTCACATCGATGACTCGCTCTCATGTATGCGGTATGTCGATCACCATGGATCTCCAACAGAATCTTACCCAGATAATCCGAATGGTTCTCCTGATGGAATTACAGGGATCACCTCATCTGATGGGCGTGTGACCATTCTTATGCCCCATCCTGAACGTGTATTCCGAACAGTCCAGCATTCCTGGCATCCCGATGAATGGAGGGAAGATTCCCCTTGGATGCAGCTCTTTTATAACGCATACCAGTGGGCGATTCATCATCAAAAAAGCGGTTCAGTGAACCCTTAAAAAATATTCTTGCTCATTTTAATTGACAATACGCTCGTTTCTCATGTATCGATAGATTATGATGAAAACAATTTTATTATTTCTTTCCTGCGCAACATTGATTCTATTTTCCTGTTCAAACAGTTCAAAACCACAAGACATTACTGGGTTATGGAAAAGCAGAGATCAGCACTCAGATAAGCCTCGATCTCTCGTGGCAATTTACGAATATGAAGACAAGTACTATGGAAGAATGCTAGCTACATATGATGAGGAAGGGAAGATTGACGACACGATTCTCGAAAAGAGGGAAAAGGCGACGGGAGTCGTCGGGAATCCTCCTTACTGCGGAATGGATTTTGTCTATAATATAGAAAGAGAGACACATAACGGAGAAGAAATCGACAAATACAAAGGTAAAATCATAGATCCCCAGAAAGGAAAAGTCTATGATGCTGAATTTTGGCTTAAAGGGGATGATCTTATTGTCCGGGGCGAGCTTTGGATCTTCGGAAAAAATATCCCGTGGCACAAAGCCTCTGAACACGATCTTCCCAAAGGTTTTTCAATGTCCGATATCAAAAGCTTTGTGCCTGTCATTCCAAAAGCTTCTTGAACCCTTCCTCTGTACATTGATTTTTCTTAAGCAAAGTTAAAATCGTAAGATATTTTCGTTAATAATTAATTTATAATTTTGTCTTTCAGGTGGTATAAAAAAACATTTAATAAAGTTTTATTTATTTAATAATATATTAAGTTCTTTTTAATTGTGCTTTGTGTTACAATTTAGTTATTGTGTATTTAAATGGAAATATCATGACACATTTAACACTAACCTCTCGTATAGAGGCTACCAACTCCCTAAGTTGTGTCGGGCAGCTTGAGGAGTTCAAAAACATCCTGGAGAGCACCCAAACTAGGGTTACATTTTGGGGGACTAGAGTAATTGAACCGCTTGGAGCGAGTTCTTTCCCATCAGGCATAGATAATAGTATTTCTTTGAATGCGTTTGTCAATAGAATGGAACCGCTTCAAATGGCAAGGATATCGAACAATTTATACGATCCCGAAACTCCAAAGAGAATCATTAGAAAACTTAATGAATTTTACAGCCAGACCAATGCTCAGCTTTCTCAGGGAAATTTCATTACTCGGATTTTAAACTACATTCAAGAATCAATTTTCAACCCATTGCCCTCTTTAGATAGAATACGTGAAACACTAGATTCTTTATCAGAATCAGCTCGGGAAAAATTACCGGGAGATCGCTCCCACTAAATCCTCTTTTTGGGGGAAGCGCGAGATGATCTCCTAGCGGAGCTTTTTGCGTGGGCCAAAAAAACTGAAAATGGTCATCCCGGCTCCTACGATGATCCCCACAATTCCGCATATTTTCAGTGTCTCAGCCATTTGTTCATAGTAGGAGACCTGTTCTTTGCCGGCGTTGATCTTCTTTTGGGAAGAAGAGGTCAATCCCTTACCTACTTGTTTGGTAACCGGATTTGAAGAGAATAAACTATTGCTCTCATCGACTGTTTTTTGCCCTTTTTCAATTTTGATTTTTCCTTCGTTCACTTGATTGGTAATGTAATTGGAACCGAAAATACAGCCAATTCCTGCAATCAATATGATGATACCTAAAATGCGCAACATCTTCATTTGCCCCTCTCATTCAGTGGTAATTTTCTTTTGCCACGCATGTAAAAAAAATGGAATCAAAAAAATATCGCGTCCCTCGATTTTTATTTACCGTAACGGAAGATAAGTTTACCATTCGCGGGTGCATAATCGCAGGAGTCACGATTTAATTTGTGAGATTAATGAAGTTTACAACAAGTTTGAAGGGTAGTCAGAGACTGACCACAAACTAAGCTTCTGTCGATTTTCGGGTTCTTTTGAGCCGATTTTCGAATTCTTTTTGCGGGGGTTGTATCAACTGGCGTATACTACCCCCGCAAAAAGAATTCGAAAATCGGCCAAAATAATCCCAAAAAGCGATGAAGCATCGGTTTGTTGCCAGTCTCTAAGAATCTTATGAAGAAAATATGTTTGCTGAGTTTAGCCATCATGGTCGCCGCATTCTTAAATCTCTTTGCAGGACCCATTCAAACTTATCAAGACTTGACATCCGCGATCCGGGCGGGAAATCGTTTTGTGATCCTGCTTGACCTTCAGGAATGTACGGGAAAATCTGGCATGCCGGTGGGATATTTGACCCCGACGGTGATGATGTTAATACCTGCATCAGACGCAACCCCCGAACTTATAGCGACGTCCTTTCTGCATTTTTCCGACCATTTAGGTTATCCAATTTATGAATACGTCAAATACACCTTCCATTCAGATAATACTGTCACGATTCGAACAACTTATTATGACCCTCAAAACTTCAAGCCAATCGGTGCCACTCATACGATCAACTGTTTGATGGGTAAGGGGATAGAGATCTATTCTGAGAGTGATCATCGTGAATGAAAAGCAGTTAGGGGTAAAACCTAACTGCTTCTAAACGGTGCAAAAAAATTGCTACTCGTTGACTTGGTTTTTCACCATATCGCAAAAGCTATGTTGATGTAGAAAAACCTTTTTGTTTTTTAAATGACAACCTGTTTTCTCAGCGAAAATCTGAGCAACTGCGACTTCTAGCATCGCTTTTTTTTGATATTCGTTTGGGGAATTCCAAACCGATTGGCTGTTTTTGTTCTTTCCAAAAAACATGGGGTGTTGGGCATTATTCATTGCGAAAATTCCCATAGGAGTTAACTTCTGGAATAGGGAGGGCAATTCCTCTTTTGAACTTTCAGATTCTCCTTCCCAAACAGCAGCCGCCTTATCCAAATGCTGATGAATGTTACCACTCTGGTAGACGCCGATGACACTCTGAAGGCTCAAATAACAAAAAGAGGGGGTGTG
Organism: Verrucomicrobiota bacterium; assembly: GCA_903970455.1. GTDB lineage: Bacteria > Chlamydiota > Chlamydiia > Chlamydiales > Rhabdochlamydiaceae > CAJCIW01. Next base: position 6,120 of record CAJCIW010000184.1, read on the forward strand.
TTGAGCTATTGGTATGAATTTTGTATAAAATTAATTGTTTTTTCTCCCACATTCTCAATAGGACTGTCTTCAAAGCAAAATAGCAAGGCAAAGCGACTTTACCTGTGTTGTCTTTCATGATCATCGAATCTGCAGTAAAAGTAGTTAGCATTTCTTGATGGTTGCATTCGGAGATCTTTTCCGCTTCCTCTTGGATATAGGCGACGGAAGCTTTGGAAAGAGTCTTCTGTGTTTCGTTTACTAGGTTTTTACTGAAGTTTTTCCCGACGTCTACCATAGAACAAAGCAAAGAAGGGTTTGATCTATCCGCTTGTTTCTCTGTTATTTTTGTTTTTGTAAGGAGGTAGGATTGGATGAGGAAAGTTTGATCTTTTGTAAGTTCGAACTCAAGCCCATTCTTTTGATAAAAGGCCCCTACCTCTATGTAATTTGCTGGATCTTTGAAGTTAATTATCTTTCCTTTAATCTCTTGAACTTTCATCAATGTTTCCTTCAAAGTATCATTGAAGGCTTTACCTTGATCAACAAGATCTAAAAGATAAGCTGCTCTAAGCTCGCACGCATTCTCTCCGACCAAAGCATCGAAGGAGCCCAATTTCCCTTCTAGAAAATGAGTAAAAGCTTCCTCGGTCAAAGCGATGAGAAGGTTGAACTTCTTATAAGCTTCATTTGCATCTTTGAAGTTTTCTATTTTATTTTTTAAAAATAATAAACTACTTCCATTAATTGTTGACATAATATACCTATTGTTTTTTTAATTGATAATTTTACTAATTATTGCTGAAAAAATGGATTTAGCAGCCGGCGTAAAGCCGTCGGCCCGATAAGAAGGAGGACAAGAAGGTGGTTTTTATAGATATAAATTGCTTCATAAATAACATTGTCAAATAAAAGTTAATTAATGTCAATTATTTAAATTAGAGTGATGAAATTAAGTTATTAGAAATAATAAGGTTGTATTCTTCTGTATGAATGAAATTAAATTCTTGCCATACGGCATGTTGGTCGATTTCCCGGATGATCAAATCGTAAAAGTGGCTTTTGAGCACATGTCCCAATCCTTGGATTAAAAGGAAGTGAGAGTCTGGAATGGCTGCGTTTAAAGCTTCTCCATGATCGGGGGGGGGAAGATCGGATCCTCTGACCCATGGATGATCAACGTGGGAACCTTGACTTGGCGGGGAACAGATTGAATCATCCGAAACGAGTTTTTAATGGCTAAAAGGTGATTTGTTAAGCTTTCTGGATGCCTCAATCTCTCGAGAAACTTTTGATGGATTTGGCGATAGAGAGCCTCTTCGAAAGAAACGGAATTGCCGTTTAATATCGACCAACATGCGATTCTTTCTTCAAGTTGTTCTTCCTTTGTGTGGGGAGGATTTTTTAAGAATTTATGCATCCAATCCAGGTAGATTTCTTTAGGTGGGGAGAGGGTGAGATCTGCAGGGTAAAGCTCGTCGTAAGCAAGGGAGGAAGGGCGTAAATCACAACTGGCCGCGATCAACGTTAACGTTTCGATGCGGGATGGGTAATGCACCGAGATCAGCTCTGCAATGGGTCCGCCCATGGAAAATCCGCACACATGAGCTTTGTCAACTTCCAAGACATCTAGCAGTCCTACCGCATCACCTGCCATGTCGAGGAGTGTGTAAGGCTGTTTAGAAAAATCGAAACAGGTTGACCATCCGGAGTCGCGGTGGTCGTAACGAATCACATAAAAGCCTTTCTTCGCCAGCTGCTCGCAAAATTCCGTAGGCCACAAGATCCCTTGGCAAAGACCTCCCATAATCAATAAAAGGGCACGATCTTTTTTCTCTCCAAAGGATTCATACCAAATGTCAATTCCATTTGCTTTTGCAATTTGTCCAGAAGCAAAGCTTGGCACATGCAGGAAGATGCTGGCGGCTAAATACAACATAAATGCCAATGGATATCTCAAAAGAAAGCTCCTTTGATTTTTAACAAAAAAAAGGGGATTATAAATCCGATCTGTTTTTTCGTAGATAAAATTCTATATTCAATGTAGAGTGGCGCGAAAGTGATGGGAGTAATGATACCCTCTACTTGTCTATGACTCGCAAGTTTATATCTTGCATGGGAGGGTCCAATCATGATT
>CAJCIW010000185.1 GCA_903970455.1 Verrucomicrobiota bacterium
CCCGGGTCATTCCCGACCTGATTCATTTCAGTATGATCGACAATGAGATGACAACTTTGCAAATGTTTGAAAATGGACAACTCGACATGATTGGCGAGCCGTTGTCCCCTTTGCCTGTCGATGCTTTGCCCACACTCAAGAAAAAAGGACGGGTGATGCGGCATCCTGTCGGAGGAACGACGATGATCGCTTTCAATGTCGATCAAGCTCCCTTTAATAACGTAAAAATCCGGAAAGCTTTTGCGTATGCTATCGATCGGGAATCGATTGTTAAAAATATCACTCAGATGGGAGAAACCCCCGCATTGAACGCGGTGCCCCCCGTTTTGAAAAACAACCGGAATCATGCTTTTTTTAAAGACAGGGAGTATTCACAAGCTAAGGGGTTGTTAGAAGAAGGCTTGAAAGAAATGGGTATCACCAAAGAGGCCTTCAAAGATGTGACTTATTTTTATAGTACAACTGAACTTAACCATAAAATTGCACAGGCGATCCAGCAGCAGTGGTTCCATGCCTTAGGCTTAAGGATAAAAATTGAAAATCTCGATCATAAAGTTTTGATGGACAAGCTGATTAAACGGGATTATTCCTTTGCGCAAAGCCTTTGGCTTGCCCAATACAACGACCAGATGAATATCCTAGAGCGTTTTAAAAGCAAGGGAAACGCAAAAAATTATCCGAATTGGGAGAACGAAGAATATATCCGCCTGCTCGAAGCCTCTTTCTATGAAAATGGTCTTAAACGTCTAGAAATTTTAGAAAAAGCGGAAGGAATTTTCTTAAGCGAAATGCCTATCTGCCCGATCTATCACTGGGAAATGCCTTACATTGTACAGCCTCATTTAGGGGAAGTTGGAATGACCCCGGTTGGCGATCTCGTTTTTGAAAAACTGTCTATTGAAAATAGGAAGCGCTTATGATCAATACAGCATTGCGAAAACATCACATGGTTTTCCCAAGGCATGCGCTGGAGAGTGAAAAAACACCCCATTTGATCACTCCCTCCTATTCTTCAAGAGGCATTAGCTATCTCGAGTTCGATGCCTATGTGACCTTCATCGAACAAATCCTGCGGACTATCCTTCCCCAGGATCTCATTTTTGCCTTGTCGACCGGAATAGATACACAGAAAATTCAAGAAAAAGTAGCCGCTTTTTGCGACACGCTGCCCCTCCTTGTGTGGAACACCCCTGAAAGGGCCCCTTGTACCCTTTGCGTCACTCTGCTCTGCCATTCCGAGTTCACTCATGGTGTCGGCCGCTACCTTTGCGATACTCTATCTCGGTGGCTTGTCCCTGGAAAATTCTTAAACATCAGCTCTGTGCGGTCTCTCAAATTCCATTTTATTTCCTGCCAGGAGCAAAATCTTTTTTTCCACCAAGTTCTTCTGGACATCGAAAACGACCAACAGCTTTCTATAGCAAAAAGCAATCAGGAAAATGTGGAAAGAGAAACGCGCTTAAGCATCCACGCCGTCCGCCATGCCAGGAGCGTCATTTCGACAAAAAAACTATCCCCGGAACAAAAAAAGTCAATGATTGAGGAAAATATCGCCTCCATCCTCTCCCGGCCTATGAAAAGTCTAGAAAATAATGTCTTTGACCAGATGCAAAATCTTTGGCTGCAAGTCAGCGCTGAAGACAAAATGCAACAACTCCAGGCATACTTCTCCCCTTACGTCGAAAAGCACCCGAAAATTTTCGCTCGCGATATTTTCCATGAGATTAAAAATTCCCTTCTTCTTTTCAGCGAAAGATTCACAGGAGTGAGAAACCTTCGCCATGTAAGCAGATTAATCTCTTATCAATACCTGTTTCGCAAGACCCTCATCCGAGAGTGTATCGACGCTCCTGATGAGCGCCACTTGAGTCTAAAACTCATGAAGGTTTTTCTAAACCCGAGAAAACAGGTGATTGGAATCATTGGCGCGATGAATGTATTGAGCGAAAATGAAATTTTCGAAGAACGCCACATTTTGGAAGCGATCTCCTATTGCCTCTCTGACGTCTGTAAAGTAGATAATTCCCTCATCCTCGATCGGCGCAGCCATGATCCCATCCGAGTATTTTATTTAGAAATTGAGAAAAAGGACGGCACACCTTTTAGATTGCATGAAATGAAGGAATTGAAAAAAAACCTTCCCCACGCGTTGAAGGAAAGCGTAGAGAGTGTCCTGCACCCCGTGTTGATGCCTCGCAACGAAGAAGAAATCATGCGCAATATTTTTTTGCTCAGTCAGCAATTGAAATATTTGAACGATCTCCCCCAAGTGATCATCTCGTTCAATGCGCAAACCGAGCAGCACCTGCAATTTACGGTGATTCTATTACGCATCCTGCACGATGACGCTCTCTCTCTCATGGAGATCGTGGCCAAAACCGCTTCAGAACTGAAACTCACGGATCTGGAGGTCAAAACTGTTGGACTATTGAGAAAACGGTATCCCAAGGAAGCGAATGTCTTCAAAGTTTCTCTCGAAAAAAAACAATTTTTACGAAAAGACTATACGATCGACCTATTTAAAGCCCGCCAATTTGTCTCTTCCGAATTGAACAACATCTTCCATGGAATTCGGGATTTTAACGGCGGAATCCTGTCCAAACAGCAAGAAGTGTTCCAGGAACTTCGGAGTTTGATTCATGAGACTTCTTCCAATCATGATTTTTTGCTGGAAAACTTTTTTTACTCGATTACCCCGCCCCTCAGGCAAACGTTAATCGTGCCCCGCTCTTTAAAAAATCTCTTTTCCCTGATGCAGGAAGCGTTAAATGCCGATTATAAGAAGGAATTCTTCTTTCTAAAGGGGGAATTCGAAACCAAGCAATTGCTCACAATGGCCGCGTCCCCTTTTGGAGCGATTAAAGAAGAGCTTTTTTCTTTGATGCTGAAACTCAAGATCCCTACACAAGACCTCTCTTGCACAGATGTGAATGCCCATGGGATTACCTGCATTGGCTTCATCTATCAAAACCGCGACCCCCACATCCGAAATCTTTTTTATTCCACTCTTTTAAGCTGCCTTCAAGAGTGGAAAACCCGAGTAAAGAAGTGAATCTATACGGCGAATTAGACAAATTCGTTGGGTCGATTTCGGAGAGAGAAAAAGCGGTATCCCGCCGGCTGCAGATCGAAAAAGCGATTTATCTTCTCTACAAAGAACAACAAATTTTGGAGCCCGCGAGTATTGCGATTTTTACTTGGGTCATCCTAGATGGAAAAGGAGATTATTTCGCCCAGCAAGAAGCGGCTAATCTCCTCTGTGAAAAATTTCCCGGGACCTATCTCATCACCCTCGTACACAAAGAGCGCCCAATTCACACACGTCACCCCCAATGCCCCCAGCATTTTCTTCAATATAGTGGGAAACTCAAAGGTCCCATTATTCACGAAGCTTTTTCCGATCAGCTTCTGACTCAATTGGCACAAACAAATCTAATTCTCGAGTTTCCCACAGCCTTTCCCTACATGTCTGCATTATTGGACATTTTAAAAAAACAGAATCCCGCATTGAAATATCAAAGAATCGGGGAACACAGCGTGATCAATGCAGCCGATTTCGAACCCTCTACAGGGGCCCGGTGTATGGGATTGCATCCTTGGGAAATGGGAATATTCAGTAAGAAAACTTCGTTGACCGAAAGTTCAATCCTTCAGTTGCAAGACAAGAAGCTGCTTGCCCTTTTAAATGCAGATAAAAAATCTCACACTTTTAACATTGCCTATACCAAGACGGATTGGGGCAGCTATCTCTATTTCTATACGCTGCTTAAAGGCCTATCTAGAAATCACAAGCAGATCGACATTTGTTTTTTCCGACTCGATCTCCTGTTCGAAGTTCTCGAGCTCTTCAAGAGGAAAGAAGGTCTCCCTTTATGGAAAGAATGGGGGATTGGAGAAGTAGTGATTTATACGGAAAAAAATCTAGTTCCTATCCCGATTGCGAACTCCGGAAAAATGCTTCGTTTGATCCATTGTGAAAACCTGGCCCAGGCAGATATGCACATTCTCTTTCGCTTTGCGGATGATTTAATTGGGTGCACAGGAGACCAAACCCTTTGCGAAGCAATTGGCTCAGGCGCACCATTTTTTTACGATTCTCTTCTTTTCAAAAGACCAATCCTCCATGACCTGATGCAGCTGGCAAAATCGCGCCTTTCAGAATTTCCTATCCTCGAACATTACTTTCGATTGCTTTATGAAATTCCCAATACCTTAAGGAAAGAAATTGGGGATGAGCTCGTTGATTTATTTAACGACCCCCAATTTAAAAAAGGATTTCCCCGTTTACGCAAGCTCATTCAACAAGAATTTGCTTTCGAACCCATCTTGGAAGGGATCGTCAAACGCGCCTTATTCCACCAACGGTTTCCTTCCCTCGAGGATGTAGAAGAAGATCTCCTTAAAAAATTTTAATTTCTTCCCGAATCGGGTACTTCGATCTCATGAATCTTTAAGTGTTGGAAAGGTGTAAAAAGACCCGACTCGAAAAAATTTCAGGGGGAATTTACAGTTCTTG
>CAJCIW010000186.1 GCA_903970455.1 Verrucomicrobiota bacterium
TTCCCCTTTTGACGATGGGTAAGCTAGGCGATGCCTATGGGAGGAAAAAGCTATATCTTTGGGGCCTGGCTACAGCTCTTCTCGCTTCTGTGATTGGCGGCTTTGCCACCCGGATAGAGTTTCTCATCGCCTGCATGGGCCTCTTTGGATTGGCCGGCTCAATGATCTTGCCGCTTTCTCAAGCTCTCCTCGTCCATCAATTTCCTGAACATCAAAAAGGAAAAGCAATCGCCATTTGGTCAATCTTTGCATCGTTGTCTCTTGCCTGCGGTCCGATTGTAAGCGGCTTGATTCTCAATTGGCTGAATTGGCATTGGATCTATTGGATCGATATCCCCATCGTCGCCGTTGCTATCGGCATCGTTTATTTCTTCGTCGACCGAGAAAAAGAATTTCACAAACCCCATTGCGACTGGATCGGCGTCGGCTTGCTCGCTCTCATCGTCGGCTCTCTCATCATGAGCATCATGCAAGGCCCTACCTGGGGCTGGACCTCGCCTGCCATCATCGCCCTTTTTGCTATATGGCTGATCAGCCTCACCATTTTCATTTTATTAGAACGGAAAACTAAAACGCCTCTCTTCCGTCCCAATCTCTTTTCCAACCGCTGCTTTCTCTTCAGCGCGATTCCGAATGGATGCACCATCGGCTTTCTTTGGGTTGCAGTCTTTACCATTCCTCTCTACTTACAGAACGTACTTCGATTTTCGCCACTTGAAACGGGATTTTGCCTCCTTCTGATCACCTTGCCTGTTTTCTTCTTCTCAGTCACCGTCGGCAAATGGTACCACAAGTGGGGAGCGAAGCCCCTCATGCTCACAGGATTTGCTCTTTTTCTCATTGGATTTCTTCTCCAAGCTTTCATCCGTCCCAACTACTGGTCTCTCGGCATCGGCTGTTTTACGATTGGTTTCGGCTGGGTCTTGACCTGGGGACCTTCCATCTCCAGTTCCCTTTCTTCAATTCCCCATCGCATCGCTGGCATCGCGTCGGGGATGTTCACAACCCTTCAGGAGCTTGGCGCCATTCTCTCTCTGGCCCTCGCTGGCGTTTTTTTTCGAATTAGCCAGCAAAAGCAGCTACAGCCTCACATGGATCTCATCCATTCCACTCTCAATGCTTCTAAATCGGACACAAGCATTGATTCCCTCCTCTCCAACCCCGCCGCCGTGGAACAACTACTAGGACCAGCCGCACCCATCCTCCCCTGGATTAACAATGCCTTCGTCGCCGGCTATGAAGCCACCTTTCAGTTTCTACTGGGCAGCTGCATAGTTGCCATTGTTCTGACCACTTTACTCCCCAAACACAAAGGCTAATATCGATTTCTAGCCACGGACAAACCCCCTAGCTCGCGCAGGGAAACATACCGGTCGCGGCAAACGATCAGGTGATCATCGAGACCAATATTCATCACCTGCCCAGCTTGAGCAAGAGCTCTCGTTAAAGCGAAATCCGCCTGCGACGGCTTGGGATCGCCGCTGGGATGATTATGGGCAATGATCAAACTATGCGCCTTGTAACGGACAGCAGGATAAAACACTTCGCGGGGATGCACCAAAACCTGGGAAAGAGTGCCCACTGCTACTTGTTCATAGTGGATCAAATTGCCGCGCACATCGCGCAAAATCACAAGCAGCACTTCTTGGGGAATATGTGCAATTTCCCCTTGCGCCAGTTCATAGGCTTCTTTTGCTGAAGAGATGAGACGTTTCTGAGAAGCAAGAGGTTTTCGACATTTAATGGCTATTGCAAAAACAGCCTTAAGCTGAATAGCCTTGGCTTTTCCTATTCCTTTAATTTGCATGAGTTCTGAAACAGAAGCATCTAATAATTTTTCCAAACCCCCAAATGTTTCAAGAATTTCATGGGATAATTTGAGAACCGATTTTCCTTGCATGCCACTTCCTAAAATGATTGCAATTAGCTCTGCAAGAGAAAGCACGGAAACACCTTCACGAGCTAGACGCTCTCTGGGACGCTCTTGTTCCGGCAAAGATTTAATCCCTCTCGCTAAGGACAGTTCCATGTAATTTCTCACCGATGATGCCGTTTTCTGGGTTAACATATTTTTACGAAAATTTGAAAATAAAGCAAGGCGATATCCTTTGACAATAATGGCTTTTGCCGAAGATATTTTAGCTAGCCAGCTAATCACATGAGTTATCCCATACTCTCCCCTTTCGAGGAAAAAGATACCCGTTATCCTCTGGAAATCCTTTACTATCAGGGGAATTGGGGATTCGCGAATCGTCCCAGTGTTGCAAGCGTTGGCACTCGAACTCCTACTGCTAAAGGGATTGAAAGAACCCGATCGCTTGTAAAGAAACTCGTCGCTGATGAATTTGTCATTACCTAAATGATCGTTGGGAGGCATTTTGATATCAGGGATACTACAAGAAGGCTCAGATGTCTAGTTGACAGAATGTATCAGATTTGATACATTCAGGAAAAAGGTTCGATATGTTGCTAGTCCCGAAACTGAGGGTACGTTTTTTTGCTACTGAAAACGGAAAAGAACCGGTCAAAGAATGGCTAAAAGAATTAACGAAAATTGAACGAAAAACCATTGGGAATGATATCAAAACTGTTCAGTTTGGTTGGCCCTTAGGAATGCCTCTTGTAAAAAATATAGGACAAGGCCTTTGGGAGGTAAGGAGCACCATTCCGAATGGAATAGCTCGGGTGCTCTTTGTAGCTAAAGCTGGCGAAATGATTCTTTTGCACGGGATTATTAAGAAAACTAATAAACTGCTTCCTCAAGAGAAGGCACTAGCTCTAAAAAGATTAAAGCTATGGGAGAATCAAAATGAAAAAAAATAAACACACCGGATCAGATTTTGATGATTTCCTCAAAGAAGAGGGAATCCTCGAAGAATGCACAGCTGAGGCTGTCAAAAGGGTCATTGCATTTCAATTAGAGCAAGAAATGAAAAAGCAGAAAATTACAAAGTCTCAATTTGCAAAAATGCTCAAAACAAGCAGAGCTGCCATCGATCGTATTTTAGATCCCAACAAAAGCTGTAGTTTGAAATCGCTTGTGATGGCAGTTACCGCACTGGGTAAGCATTTAGAGATTAGGATTGCTTAAGTTTGTTTTTAGAAGCACGCAATGGCCATCTTGAAGCACAAAGAGTCTTCTTAAGTCAAAAAAGACGATTATACGGTTCAAGTGAGCTTTTTTTGTCCTGTTGAAAAACTCGAAAGAAATTGCAACAACTTTAGAACAGAAGAAAAGCCTTATAAAAAGTATAGGCCGCCGCTTTGTCATAAATGGAAGGACAAAGATCGTGACCGAACGCAGCTGTTTGTGGCATGAGAACGGAAGAATGGAGAAGATTAATATCTCTTATTCCTTTTAGTCCCCCATAACGCTGCAACATTTCATTGTGAATTTCAATGACTTGTTCAACTGTAAAAAACTCTATCACTTGTCGGCCAATTTTCTGAGAACGTCGTCGTTTTCATCGGCAACGGATTTTAGTATTTTTTTAAATTTATTTTCACTTAAATTTGTGCGCTTAACTTCTTCAATCTCCGCATTTTTGCAGAGGGACTCTATGACATATTCACGCATGCTGATCCCTTTTTTTGCAGCGAGCATTTTTAGATAAGCGTGTTGTTCCGCTGGAAAATCTATCGTTAAACGTACTAGCTTTCCTTCTTGAGAACGCTTTTGCTGCTTCATCGTTTTTCTCCTGAATTTACCTTAATTCTACCGTAAACACGGAAATAAGGCAACATCCACCCAAAGCTTTAATCTTTAACTATTTAAGAGAAAAGGCTGTATTTTATATTCCAATCTTGCAGGGATCTCGACTTGGATCAAGATATCGTTCTCTTCATATTCACATCTGATCACGCGGCCCTCGCGCATGAGCTCGCTGACTAGGGCATAATGACTTTGCGGGATCCTTGCTTTTACGATTTTTCGGAGAAGGGAGATCTCCTTGATCATCAATTGTAAAAGCTCGTCGATCCCTGTGCCTTCCGTTGCAGAGATGGCAACCGTTTTGGGGTACTTGACCCGAAACTTTGCTGCAATGACAGGGTTTGGGCACTGATCGATTTTGTTGAGGATGGTGATCATCGGATGTTTTTCAGCACCGAGCTCTTTCAGGACGAGCATCGATTCTTCCGCTTGAGATTCGGCGAGAGGGTGGCTGACATCGATCAGGTGGAGAAGGATATCTGTGTGGACAGCTTCTTCCAAGGTGCTTTTAAAGGCTGCGACAACAGTGTGGGGAATCTTCCGAATAAAGCCCACCGTATCGATGAGAAGGATCTCTTGCTTATTGGGCAGAGAAAATTTGCGCGTCGTCGTGTCGAGAGTGGCAAAGAGTTTATCTTCGACGAGGACCTCTGCGTGCGTCAAAGCCTTGAGCAAAGTCGATTTTCCGGCATTGGTATAACCGACGATAGCAAAAGTAGGGATGCCTGTCCTCAATCGTAAGCTGCGCTGGGTTTGCCGTTGTTCGACGACCTGTTCGATTTCTTCATTTAGGCGGTCGATCTGACGGCGCAAAATCCTGCGGTCGATTTCGATTTGCTTTTCCCCTTCTCCTTTGAGATAAGCGCCTCCGCCGGCAGTAGCTGTTTGGCGGGAAAGGTGGGTCCACATTCTTTTCAAACGAGGAAATTGGTATTTGACCTTGGCAAGTTCGATTTGCAGACGCGCCTCGCGCGTTTTAGCGCGTTGGGCGAAGACTTCGATGATTAGCTCGGTGCGGTCGATGACAGGGCGCTGGAAAATTTTTTCGAGGTTGCGCTGTTGATGAGGGGAGATCTCGTCATCGAAGATCACGACACCGGCCTCAAGTTGGTTTGCGGCAATCTTTAACTCTTCCAGTTTGCCGGATCCCAGATAGGCTGCCGAGTCGAGTTTTTTGATGGGGCAAGCAATTTTACCCACAGTTTTCAGCCCATACGTGTCGCATAACCGTTCCAATTCATCCAGACAGTCGTCGCAACCCTTTATATCCGTTCCGGATCTGTAAGCGCCGATGAGTAGGGCTTTGCTCATAGCCTTGAGCTGAAATGGCTGCATCTGCTGTTCTTTCTTTTTTTCTTCGATCATCCGTTTTTCCTAAATTTGAAAGGGAACCTCTAAGCCGTCGTAACTCATACGTACTTCCGGAGGAAGAAGCGCATTGGCCGCGGCATATTCTAAATCATGCGAGATGTGGGTAAGATAAGTGATTTTTGCCGATGTGCGCTTTGAAAAAGCAACGGCTTCCTCGAGGCTGAAATGCATCTTGGTCGGAACTTGGCGCAAGGCGCTAAGAACGAGAATTTCGATTCCTTTAAGCGATTTGAAGATTTGGTCGGTATATTCCCGGATATCCGAGACATAGGCAAAATTACCCACCCGAAAGCCTGTCACCTTCATCAACTGCTGAGAATAGGAAAAATAAGCGATGGGAATCCCTTCTACAGTAAAGCTCCCAAAATCATCCGGCAAAATGTGAAAATCAAGCTGGGCCGAAAAGCTTTTCCCCTCGGCATTGGGATTGAGCAAATAATGATAGCGGAACTTCACTTCATCGTAAGTTTGTTGAGATAGAAAACAGGCAAGCTTCTTCTTTTCTAAAAAATAATAAGCCCGCAAATCATCGATCCCTCCAAGATGATCGGCATGGGCATGGGTCAGCAAAACGGCATCGAGATGGTTGATCCGATGTTTCAATGCCTGCATACGAAAATCGGGCCCCACATCAATCAGAAAGTTTTTATCCCCTACCTTAATCAGTCCAGCAGAACGCTGCCGTTTATTAAGAGTCGAATCAGATTGGCAGACGACGCAGCCGCAGCCAATCATCGGAATCCCCGACGACCCTCCTGTCCCCAAAAAAAGAAAACACGCCCCCATACCCACTCCAAAACACAAATATGTCGGAAATCAAGAAAAAAGACTAGAAGCCATTCCTATACTGCCCCGCTCAATTTACGCAAACCACTAATTAACATTAATTTACAAACAAAACCCTCCGAGATAAATACTTTTTAATTAAACGGTTTCCTTGATACTATATGAATTAAATAAAAAAAATTATGCGCGTTATAGGAGATAATACATGTCAATTCCCCATGTGAAAGACAATACTACGATTAAGAATCAAAGCAATACATCTCGGGTGAATCGTTTAAATCCGCAGCTAAGTACAAATCCAGGACAGCTACAAACCGGTCAAGAGGTAGTCCCAATCGGGGGCCCCAGTCCGATTTGGAGCACTGTAATCGATAGAGTTTTGACGATTATAGGGGAACAGCAGCCTCACAACAACTCCCCCTTAAGTCAGCGAGCTGTTCATCTTGTTAGTGAAAACGAAACATCTGGATTTCAGAGGCGCCTCTTTTCAGGTTCTGGCGGGAGAGTGCAAATATGGTATGGGGATACTGGTTCCCCTTCTTCTAATGTTGCCTCATCATTTTTTACAA
>CAJCIW010000187.1 GCA_903970455.1 Verrucomicrobiota bacterium
ATTCTCCTTTTACTTGATTTTAACTAAAAACATTTTTATCCAGGAATAAAAAAACCGCTCTTGGGTGAATAAGAGCGGTTTTTCTAAGGGCAGGGCTTAGAATTAGAATGCGAAACCAGCTTTCAGGGTGAAACCTTGGAAAGAAAGGTTTCCAGGGGCATTATTGTTCATCAGGTAGATGAAGTTGTTCTGATTGAACCAAACTTGGGTTTCCCAGCCGGCTGCCAATGTGAACATGTATGCATCGCTACTGAATCTCCAGTCAAAGAAGAGACCCAGCCCGATTTCAAGAACAGCTGTCACATCATATACTTTGTCTTTGATATTTTCGCTATTCCAGGAGCCGGTAAGTGCATCTACATCGACCTTACGTTTTTCTTTGAAATGGTTCCAAAGGCCGGTCATTGCGAAATCGCCATAAGCACCGAGCCATTTGCAGAAATACCAGGCAGTATTCATCCCTGCACGGAGGCCAACTCCGAATTCTTTTTGCTTAAAACGGATGTCTACGTCAGACCCAATAGGGAGGACAGCAAGCGGGTTCTGGATAGTTCCTCCTTCGTCTCCTACGAATAGGACATCATCGTAGTCGACTTTATATTTCTGTCTCATCCAGGAGAATTTTAAGCCGCCAAATGGTCTCATTGTCAGGAATTTGCTGATGTAGAAATCTCTTCCCATTTCGAGATCGAGAACGTTGAAGCTGTTTAATTTCCACTTTGCTCCCTCGCAGCTCATGAGGATCGCTTCAGGGCAAGCATTTGTCGCTAGCCAATACATTGACTTTGCGGTACGGCATTCTGTGACGCAGCAATTTGTTTCTTCCTGATCGTCGTCTGCATCAGCGTGAAGCCACGTGTATTGGGCATAAAGATCCCAACCGTCATGAGAGAATTTATTGCCAAGGCCGAGTTTGAAGCCTGGTTCCCATTCAAATTTCGGGCGCATCACTTTCCCCGAGGTCGCACTTGGAGGCACAGCACTAGGAGCATTTGCTACTCCATCATAAGCATAGGCAAGACCATCCGAATAGGCTTTCCAATAGATGAAATCCGCAGTAATGAAGGGATTGGACCATCCATCTGGCTTTAATGGTGCTACTGGGGTGATTTGATTGTCACGCCATCTTTGTTCGAAGTGCTTTTGCGCTTCTAACTTTCTTTTTTGATTGTCCAGGCCAGACCCTTGCGATCGGCTTGAACCATTGTTTCCATTTCCAGATTGGCTAATCAGGTTCTCCGCATTGTCTGCGCAAAGAGGCGCTATCGTTGCGCAGAGCAATGAAATTGTTGCTAGAGAAAATTGCTTCATCATCATACCCCTTGGTTGAATGCCAAATCGGCATCCCTACATATATATGTACTTCATTGGATTTTTTTCAAAACGATTTTTTTTGAAATAAAAAAACCGCTCTCGAGTTAACGAGAGCGGTATTGCTTCTAAGAGTTACTTAGAATATTAGAATCCGAAAGCAACTTCAAGTGTGAAGCCTTGGAAAGAAAGGTTTCCAGGGGCATTGTTGTTCATCAGGTAGATGAAATTGTTCTGATTGAGCCACACTTGTGTTTCCCATCCAGCAGCCAATGATAACATGTAGTCATCATTATGCCATGCCCAGTCAAAGAAGAGGCCGAGCCCGATTTCAAGGACGCCGGTTACATCATAGACTTTATCTTTGATGACTTCGCTATCCCAAGAGCCTGTAGGTGCAGCTACAGCGACACTACGGTTTTCTTTGAAATGGTTCCAAAGGCCGGTGACTGCGAAATCGCCATAAGCGCCTAGCCATTTGCAGAAATACCAAGCTGTATTCATACCTGCACGGAGTCCGGCACCGAATTCTTTTTGCTTCAATTTCATTTGGAGATTAGATGCAAGAGGGAGGGCAACTGTTGAATCTTGAACCGCTCCTCCTGCGTCACCCACGAATAGGATATCATCATAGGCGACATTATATTTCTGCCTCTGCCATGAGAATTTCAAGCCGCCGAACGGTCTCATCGTCAGAAATTTACTCAGATAGAAATTTCTTCCTATTTCGAGATCGAGGACGTTGAAGCTATTCAACTTCCATTTTGCACCTTCGCAGGAAGCTAAGACGGCTTCAGGGCAAGCATTTGTCGCCAACCAATAATCCGACTTCGCTGAGCTGCATGTTGTTACGCAGCAATTTGTTTCTTCTTCATCGTCGTCTGCATCAGCGTGAAGCCATGTGTATTGAGCATAAACATCCCAACCGTCATGAGCGAATTTGTTGCCAAATCCGACTTTGAAGCCTGGCTCCCAATCAAATTTGGGACGCATCACCTTTCCTGACGTCGCAGATGGGGGAACAGCGCTAGGGGCATTTGCTACTCCATCATAAGCATATGCAAGGCCTTGTGAATAGGCTTTCCAATAGATGAAATCCGCTGTGATAATTGGATTCCAGCTTTGTCCTTCCGTGTTTGGTTTAGCTTCTGGTGTGATTTGATTGTCACGCCATCTTTGCTCAAATTGTCTTTGAGCTTCCATTTTTCTTTTTTGATTGTTCGTGCCAGACATTTGGGACTGGTTATTACCGTTCCCATTTCCAGTTTGGCTGATCAAATTGTCCACATTGTCCGCGCAAAGAGGCGCTATCGCCGCGCAGAGCAATGGGATCGTTGCTAGAGAAAATTGCTTCATACGTCTCTCCGTATTTTAGGTTCTCATAATCTGCATAGTAAAGAAATAAAGATTAATTGCAAACGGTTTTTAAAAAAAAATCGCCGATGAGAAATTTGCCGAGAGGAATTTAGGGTTCGGGACAGCTTCTGCGCAGCTGTTGCTTCAGAGAGAGCAGGGCCTTGGGATGATGCGCTCGGGATTGTGTGAGCGCTTCTGCCTGCTTGAAATAGTTCCACGATTGGTTATAGTCCAAGTGCTCCAAAGATATAACGGCGAGGTAGTACTCAACGATGCAGGAATGGGGATCGAGTTTGTGATAAGTCTCAAGAGCTTCCTTTGCCTCATTAGTCCGGCCAAGCTGCATCCATGTTGTCGCAAGGTGAAGCCGGCCGGCGCGGAAGTTTGGATAGCGTTTAACGATCTGTTCCAGTTCTTTTTGTTTTTTCACAATGGATT
>CAJCIW010000188.1 GCA_903970455.1 Verrucomicrobiota bacterium
AAGCTAGTTTATTCATTTTTTATGCCTATGATAGAAAAACCCCTTTTCCGCTTAGCCCACATCTCCGATTTGCATTTTTTTAAAGTGGGATGGAATCCCCTCCAATTTTTCTCCAAAAGATGGCTTGGTAACCTCAATCTCTTTTTCACCCGCAAACATGCTCTCGAACCTGACAATTTGACTACCCTTCTTCCCGTATTCCATGAAAAGAAAGTCGATGCTGTTTTGATCACCGGGGATTTGACGACGACTTCGCATGAAGAAGAGTTTAAGCTCGCCAGACGATTTGTCGACAGTCTAAGGGGAGAAAATTTTAAAGTTTTCCCACTTCCGGGCAATCACGATCAATACACCAAGTCCGCCTACAAAAGACAGCTTTTTTATGAACATTTCTCTCCGACCTATGATCAATATAGCCTGAAAGAAGATCAATTAACGTCAGCGTATTGGGGGGATCGGTGGTGGCTTTTGGCATTGGATACGGCGATTGCGACTTCATTGCTCTCTTCCAACGGGTATTTTTCTCCCCAACTTGAGCAAAAACTGGAATTGGCATTGAAAGAAATTCCCGCGGACCATCGTGTGATCCTCGTTAACCATTTCCCCATTTTTTCTACGGAATCTTCGCGCAAAAGCCTAATTCGTAAAGAAGCTCTCAAGAAACTCATCGAACGGTTTCCCAAAATCAAACTTTACCTTCACGGACATACACATCGCCACTGCATCGCCGACTTGCGCAATAGCGGTCTGCCCATCTTTCTCGACAGCGGCTCGACAGCGCAAAAGGAGGGAGGAACCTGGAACTTGATCGATATTGGAGAGGAGGGCTGCGAAATCGAGGTTTTTAAAAACAGCGATGGGAATGGTTTTTGGAAGCCCATCTTAAAATCCAACTTTAAATGGTAATCGATGGATCCATGGTATAAGGAAGGCTTAAGTTTTAAATGCACCGAATGCGGTGGATGCTGCACTGGATCTCCGGGCTACGTTTGGATCTCTCCCACTGAAGCTGAGTCGATGGCCGAGTTCCTCAACATGCAATTGGAAGAATTTCTAAAAAAATACACGCGACGGATCGGCAATCGCGTTTCTTTAAAAGAACATCCCAAAACCTATGACTGTGTTTTTCTTAAAGGTAAAAGATGCGAAATTTACAGCGTACGCCCTAAACAATGCCGCACATTTCCCTGGTGGCCGGAGAATCTTAAATCCCCAGAACATTGGAAAGAAACAGCCGCCCGCTGCGAAGGGATCGACCAGCCTGACGCTCCACTGATTTCCATAGAAGAAATTCAGAAGCATTTACCGTAGTTGTTTAACTCCCTTTTTGGTATTTTTCAGATAAAATCCTGATTGGGAATAGACATGTCTGCACTTCCTCCTGAGATTCAAAAACGGGTCGATGAATGGCTCCAAGGCCCTTTCGACGAGGAGACAAAGAGGGAAATCCACACTCTAATGGAAAAAAATCCTCAAGAGCTCATCGATGCTTTTTATACCGATTTAACTTTTGGGACAGGGGGGATGCGCGGGATTATGGGCCCAGGCACAACGCGCATAAATATCTACACCGTCCGCCTCGCGACGCAGGGCCTTGCTAACTATATGCACAAAGAGGCAGGCTCCTCCCAACTTAGTGCGTTGATCGGTTTTGATTCCCGCCATCATTCGGAAGAATTTGCTCAAGAGACAGCAAGGGTGCTCGCCGGAAATGGGATTCACGCGTATTTGCTCAGCGAATTAAGGCCGACGCCTTACATTTCTTTTGCCTGCCGGCTAAAAAAAGCAAACGCTGCCGTTATGATCACTGCTTCCCACAATCCTAAACAATACAATGGATACAAAGTGTACTGGAGCGACGGCGCGCAGGTCGTCCATCCGCACGATGAAGGAATTGTCAAAGAAACGGAGAAGCTCAAGGATTTTTCCTCGGTGCGGGTCGCCTCCCTCCAGGATCCCTTGATCCAGATTGTTCCCACAGCCGCTATCGATGAAGAATACATCAATGCCATCCGTCCTTTGCAACACTTTACCGAGCAGAACAAAAAAAATGGAGCATCGTTAAAGATTGTTTACACAAGTCTGCATGGCACAGGAATCACCCTAGTCCCCCGTGCACTAAAAGATTGGGGGTTTTCGACGGTCGAAATGGTCGATAATCAAGTGACCATCGATGGGGATTTCCCTACCGTCGCTTTTCCCAATCCCGAATACAAAGAGACCATGAAACTCGGCATCGAAAAGCTGGAGAAGACACAATCAGATATCGTCATTGCCACCGATCCTGATGCCGACCGCACCGGGAGCGTCGTCCACCATGAAGGGAAATCAATCCTCGTCAATGGTAACGAAATGGCCGCGATTTGCGTCGATTATCTTTGCGAGGTTCTGACCAAGCTCGGCACAATGCCTCCCAAGGGAGCTTTCGTCACGACAATTGTGACAACAGAGCTTCTGAAAAAAATTGCTGAAGGTTACCAAAAGAGGTGTTTTGAAGTTTTGACGGGCTTTAAATACATTGGAGAGAAAATTCATCTTTGGGAAACTTCGAAAGACGGCTATCAATTTATTTTCGGGGCGGAAGAATCGTATGGGTATCTGCTTGGGACGCATGCCCGCGACAAAGATGCGATCGTGACCTCCTGCCTCATCGCCGAAATCGCCCTTCACGCGAAGATGCAAGGAGGCCAGACATTGATTGACCGATTGCATGCGATCTACAAAAAATACGGGATGTTTAGGGAAAAACAGATGTCGATCAATTT
>CAJCIW010000189.1 GCA_903970455.1 Verrucomicrobiota bacterium
CGTTCAGATGAGGGGCTTTTAGCTTTATTTGGTTTTGGCGCCGCGGCATGGAAGGCCGCTCCCAGAGATAAGTTTATCGGCTGGACCTAGGGCTGCCCATTACCCACAATCATCATCTGGGGTAGAGCCCTCCAGAAACAAGGTGTATCCTAAACACATAAATTGAAGCTCCCTATACCCCTGCCATAGAAGTTGATGTCCAGGAGGAGGATCATTTTTGCGTCCAAGGTAACCTCCAATATTGGCAACAATTCGTACCGCCTCATTCACTTTAACAGGAGGGGGGAGTTTTTTTTTAGCATAGGCATGTAAAACTTTGATTTCAACATCAGAAAAAAAAATCTCTGCAGGTAACTCTGGCATTTCTCGTCCTAGAAGAGTCATGAGCATGATTCGCCAGGCTATAACCATGCTAATGCTTATAGCATTGATTAAGCGTTCCGCCGTTTGATTGGCAAGGTCTTCAATTTGACAACCCGACTTCAGCACACGATGCCAATCCTCAATTCTCCAGCGCAAGCAGTACCAACGTAGGCATTGCTCGATGTCTGCGGCTGATTGCAGTTTGATTGTTGTTAACAGAAACCATTCTATGGGTTCTTCCCCCTCAGGAGGATTTTCCTCCTTCGCATGGATTATTGAAATCTCAAGAGGCTCTGCATTTCCATAAACCTTTGGGGGTTTAATTGTAACGTCCATTGAACGAAGGGTTAACGTCGCTAGTCGACCCACGCGTTTCTTTCGAGCTTTCTGCTTACTTTTTTTGGGCCTTTCGCTTTGCCGTGGAATACAAACATTAATTTTGCTTTTAATAGGAGCATTACGTACGGCTTCAAATAATTTAACTTGCTCTTTTTCATCACCATTTATTATTAAATCGTCTACAATAACACGATCTTGTTTCGCCCTTATGAGCAGATCTACATGTGGGTTTTTTCTTTGTTCATCGAATAATTCAAAAAAATCAGCCTCTCTATCGCATATATCAATTAATCGAGTGTTTGGCATTTTTTTGGAAACCTCCACGAGGTCTCTGTGATGCTGAATCCAAGCAAATGTCTTTTTTTCCTCAATTGGAATATTATGACATTTACGTTTATCACTCACGTCTCTACTGGTAGGTGCGCTGCTTTCTCCCCTCAATACACCTAAGGGAAGGCCATTTGAGGCAACTGTAAATGTCGAATGAAGGTTTAATCCAGCAGTTTTTGCACTGGTTTGATTTGAGCCAATTGAACCAAGCCCCGTGCAATTATTTAGATTGTCAAAGTTGAGTTTACAATCATCTTGTATGCACAGCACTACCTTTTGTCCCTTCATTCGTCGTATTGTGCGCTCACGATGAGGGGTCAATATATTAGCCATGTTAACGCCTGAGTCGTCGGTGTGATCAATAAAGCGGTAGTATCCCTTAATAGCCGGCCAATTTCCTTCCGCAACACCAGGAAAAGCGCGATTCGGGATCTTTGCTTTAGCTTCTGCGATTTCTACAAGTCTCTTGCTCAATCGTTTATCACTCAAAGGCGCTCCTCCAAATTCATTTTGAGCCCAAACATCGCTTTCAAGGCCATCTGTCAACATTAATTTTCCTTGTCCATCACCTGAAGATAATCCCAGTTTTTTTCTAAAATCTTCTTCGAGAGAATAGACGTAAATTGATTTAATTGTTAACTGCGCTTGGTTATAACGATCCTGTCGACCTCTGCCCTTGGTCTTTCCGATTTCCACCCAATTAGCTGCCCGATAGCAAGTCCCTAAGTGGCGAGAGTCATCAACAAAACTCTCTACTAATAGTGGGCGATACCCATATTTGCTATGAAAATCTTCAGAAAGTCTCAACAAACTCATGCTCAATATTTTGGACGCCAAATTCTGACAGTGGACACTTTGTCGAATGAGAAAGCGATTCATGTTGATTACATAATGCAAATATTGCTGACGATGCTCGAGTTTCCAACCAATCCATTTATCACGATCTTCTAGTTGGAGGGCGGCTGAAGCAAAGCCAAGCCCTCCCAGCCATCCATGTCGGGAACTGATGAGGTAGCGTAATTGTCTTCCAACCAAAGGTCTGGATCCTTCGGGATGCTCATTAATCATCAACTCATTCCATATTCGCATGTGCTCTTCCGAATCGACCAGAATGAGCTCTAGTTGTTCAATGTCATTAATCGCTTTTGGAAAATCCCGGGGTGGAGCAACCGGGGCCTCGAGACGTTTTGGAGTGCGCTGCCCAGAGGTCCAAGACGCTTTCGGTAAAATAAAATGACCCTCAGTCTCAAGTGTACGTAATGCTTTCACACATCCGGCTTGCTGAGCCTTTCCACAAAAATCGAAGAATTTAAAGTGGTTACATAGATTCAGCGACAACGCTGCTCTATTTGAAAATCGATCGCTTTCTAACAAACTGCGAATGAATTCAATACTAGCAGGATCTGAAAGCGTTTTTTTTATTTGGTTTTGTGCTATGTTCATGTTTCAAAACATAAATCACTCGAACAATTGATGTCCAGCTTTTATTTGTGGGTAATGGGCAGCCCTAGGCCTGACCCCTTACACTGACCCCAAATCTTATTATTGCGATCGGAAGGGGTATTGTGAATTGCCTTTCTGTTGCTCTGCAATTATTTTCAACGCTTCTGCATAGGTTTCCGTTTCTTCAAAAGATTCATCCCTCCCTTTGGGAATTATCATTGTTTTAGTTTTATATCTTAACTTATTTAGATAAAAAGAAAAAAGTGCAATATCAGGATATAAAATATCTCTATAGTTTTTA
>CAJCIW010000190.1 GCA_903970455.1 Verrucomicrobiota bacterium
TTTAACAAACAAGAGATGGGTCTGAAGCTCGCCGAGAGGGCGGTCGATGCGCATTTCGATCATATCGGGATAGCTGCGCGGTTCTTTATTGATAGCAACGAAGTAATCCAGGTCGTAATCGCTGCCGATGTAAATGAGATCATCGCTAATATTGGTGGTATTGGCTTTGTCCGTCTTCATGCAAAAGAACTGGACCTCCCGCTTCCCTTTTTTTTCGATGAAGTCGATATCTTCGATTGAAAAATCACCAAATGGGGCTACGCGGATGATTTCCGATTCCAAAAGACGTTTTTCTTCCGAAAGTTTTTCCACTTCCGCTTTCAGATCGAGGATCCTTTGGGCCGTTTCATCGGCATACGCTAGATCTCCCCCTTTTTCATACGGCTTTTTAACGGGGAGCTTGCGGAGAATCCGCATGGCGTTAAGCAAATGCTGGATTTCGACGGGGACCTCGACCGCTTTTTTTCCATGCGGTGGGATGAATTCGATGATCCCTTGGTGCTGGGCACGGGCAAAGAACCGGTCGATATCTTCTTTGGCGCCGAGGATGAGGTATTTTTTAACGTCGATGATCATGCAAACTTACGCTTCCCTCTCGCGAGGATTTTCTTTTTGGCGACTTTTGCCTGGGACACTGCGGCCAGCTGCTGGTCTCCAAGAAAAATCTTAATTTTTTTTATATTATCTTGTGCGCGCGGGATGAGGATTTTTTCAAAGAGATTGACGCGGATGGAGACCTCGCGCAATTCTTTTTCCAGGGCACGTTTCTTCTCTTCCGCGATTTTGATTTTTTCCCGGATAGTGATCAGCTCTTTGATCCCGAAGATTGCCGATTCAAACCATACCGGCGTATCGAATAGGGAATAGGAGGCCTGATCGAAAATAACCCGTTCAAAAGCAGGAATATCGACACCCGCGATATTCTCATACGTACGCTCCACATTGCGGACAGCAACCGATGAAAAGAGATCGGGAGCGCTCCGTTCGGTCAAGAGGGGAGAATATTTTGCGACTTTTTCATGACCAGTAACAAAATCGGCATGCAGCGCCTGGATTTCGATTTGCGCCTGATTGACCTCGACTTGAAGCATCGATTTCTTAAGCTGCAGCGTGGGGAGGTATTTGCGCAAACGGTCGAGTTTGAGCTGCTGGGTACGCAATTCTGTTTTAGTCAGTTTGATGTCAGCCATTCTTAGGAACCTAGGTTCTTAGGCCAAAATTTATCGATCAAAGCCTGTTTGATTCCCACTTCATGTTTTTCGAAACATTCGGCCAAAGTCGCCCATCCGAGATTCAGAGCGTCTTCCAAAGAGAGATTGACTTGCAGATTCATCATGCGATCCTCAAACAATTGGGAAAAATGCAATAGCTTTTCATCCCAGCGGGAGAGGCGGAAGCCCATGCTTTGCCGCTCGCGGGCTTTTTTAGAATCGGCATAAAGGCGGATTTGGGCGTTAGCGATATCGCCATGGTCTTCGCGGGTCACTTTCCCGATGACTTGCTGTTTCAGTCGGGAGAGGGAACCAAAGGGATCGATCCGGCCTCCATTGAGATAAAATTGCCCTTCCGTGATGTAACCTGTGTTGTCTGGAATCGGATGGGTGACATCGCCCCCGGGCATTGTGGTCACGGAAATGATCGTGATCGACCCACTACCGTCGATATCGACAGCTTTCTCATAGCGGGAAGCAAGGTCGGAATAGAGAGAGCCCGGATAGCCTCGGTTGGATGGAACTTGGTCCATCGTGATCATGATTTCTTTGATCGCATCGGCAAACGCGGTCATATCCGTCAACAAGACGAGGACATCCTTGTCCTGGACGGCGAATTGCTCTGCGCAGGCAAGGGCCATATCGGGAACGAGGATACATTCAACCGCCGGGTCTGTCGCGCGATGAATGAACATTGTTGTTTTATTCAACGAACCTGATTTTTCCGCATTATCGATGAAGGATTGATAATCATCAAAACGGAGACCCATTCCTCCAATGATGACAACGTCAGCGTCCGTTTGATTGGCGATTCGCATCAGCAACGCATTGTAAGGTTCGCCGGCGATCGAAAAAATCGGAATTTTTTGTGATTTGACAAGACAATTAAAGACGTCGATCATGGGGATGTTCGTCCGAACAAGGTCGCGTGGTACAATGCGGCGCACAGGATTGAAAGAGGGAGCCCCGATTTCGATCTGCTCTCCCATGATCGCCGGACCTGAATCGATTGGTTCCCCTGCTCCGTTTAGCCGCCGGCCCAGCAAAGAATCGCTAAAGGTCGCCTGCATTTGTCTGCCTAGAAATGTCACACGGTCATTGGTCGCAATCCCGCGAGTATTTTCAAAGCATTGCAAAGTGACGACATCGCCTTCAATCCGGAGAACCGATGCGTACGTGGAACGTCCATTGCGCTTATGGATTCGGGCGAGCTCTCCAAGGCAGACCCCCTGAGCGACGACGGTAATCAAATTTCCGCGCATATCCACAATTCTGTCGTAAACTTTTTTCATGGGGCGATCTTCTCCAATTTTCTTTCAATGCTTTCCATTGTTTCTTCGTACCTGGCTGACATGAAGGGCATAAAATTCATGTTTTTAACTTCATTTTGCAATTCTAGGAAGAAGCTTCGCGCCTCGTCGTGCGAATCGAACACAAAACTCATATCGAAGATCCTGCTGATGAGCTCAAACAACGGAATTTGCCGTTTGAGGGGACAATAGGCATCCTCTTTGTCGAAGGCGTTTTGCTGCAGATAGGAAAACTCAAAAAGCTCCGACTTTAAAAAGGTGATCATGTCCGGCAAAGAGACACCTTCTTCACCGACAACTTCCATTCTTTTGCCGATTTCATCTCCATCGCGTAAAATCTTGGCGGCTTTTTTGATCTTTTTCCCCCATCCGGCGACACGCGCTTCGAGTTCCTTGCTGACGTCATCGATGTATTTGCTCCAGGAAATCAGGGGATCGACCGCAGGATAGCGGCGTGCATCGGACCGCGCCCGCGAAAGGCCGTGAAAAGCGCCGACGACAGAAAGGGTCGCTTGGGTGACCGGCTCTTCGAAGTTGCCTCCTGCGGGAGAGACCGTCCCCCCGATCGTCATTGAGCCCTGTTTTCCGTTTCTTAATGCGATCACGCCGGCCCGCTCGTAGAAAGCGGCAATCCTGGACCCCAAATAAGCGGGGAAAGCCTCTTCCCCAGGAATTTCTTCAAGCCGTCCCGACATTTCCCGCATCGCCTGGGCCCAGCGGGAAGTGGAGTCGGCGAGAAGAAGAACATCTAGTCCCATCTGGCGGTAGTATTCCGCGATCGTGGCGCCCATATAGATCGAAGCTTCTCGAGCTGCAACCGGCATGGAGGAGGTATTGCAGATCATCACCGTACGGTTCATCAACGGCTCGTTTGTGTGAGGATCTGTCAAGTGAGGAAAACTGCGTAGCACCTCCACGACTTCCCCCGCACGCTCACCGCAAGCAACAACGACGACAATGTCCACAGAAGAGTATTTCGAAAGATGGTGCTGCAACACCGTTTTGCCGGCCCCAAATGGACCGGGAGCGCAAAATGTGCCTCCTTTAAGAACCGGGAATTGGGTATCGATGATCCGCATTCCGATGTCCATCATGCGGGTAGCTTTGATCTTCTCCCCTTCGAATAAAGGCATTTTTACAGCCCACTTCTGGATCATGGTAAAGTGGTGTTCTTCCCCTTTGCTATCCACGCCTTTGGCGACAACGGCATCGACATTGTAAGAGCCGGGCTTAATCACCCAGTTGATCGTACACTCCCCGAAAAATGTGAAGGGCAGCATGATCTGATGGTGAAAACGGCCTTCCATCGTGTATCCGAGTTCGTCGCCGCGGCGGACAACATCCCCCGATTTGACCGTGGGATGAAAATCCCAATGCCGCGCCCGATCGAGAGGTGGGATGTAAACACCGCGGGAGAGAAACAATCCTGTGGCGTCCGCAACTTTTTCCAAAGGATTCTGGAGTCCATCGAAAATGGAAGTGAGAAGGCCGGGGCCCAGTTCGGCCTCCAGCAAATGGGATGTGAATTCGACCATTGTGTTCAACCGGACTCCGCGGGTATCTTCGAAGACCTGGATCTTTGCCGTATTGCCAATGATCTCAATCACCTCGGCTTTCAATGAAACGCCTCCGCCGATGCGCACCATCGAGACCTCGCCTTGATGGATGTCGCCTTCGAATTCCACATGCAAGAGGTTTCCAAATGCTTTGACGACTTTGCCTGTCGCAACTTTATGCTGGGTATGGGGAGTATCTATCATGTTATCCGCTTCTAAAAGTTTCCAAAATCATTCCACCTCGCTGTGCATCGAGCTCATTGATGCTCTCGATGATCATCAATTGAGCCATGTAGCTGAGGATTTTTTCGATTGTGAAGAGTCCATTTTCAGCCAGTTCCTCTATTTTTCGGAATCGGTATTCTGCAAAGGCGTTGTGTTCCGCCCACGGATCACCGTAGCAGGAAGCGATAATCTCTTTAATCTCTGCATATTCCGGAGGGGGTTCGTAGATCTCGGAATCCTTTTGCGCGAGAATATGCGCGACAAGGGGGTCCGTGGGATCCTCGAATTGCAGCTCTCTCGCGACATCTCTTCCTAGCTGTTTGCCCCGGATGGCAAGGAGCACCAGGCGCCATTCCCTCTCAAAGACGAGATATTTATGCAAAAATCCTGTTTGCTTAGGAATCTCTTCATTGAAAAATCGAGCGAGCAGGCCATAAAAATTCCTAATCTTGTCGGAGGCCTTATCAAACTGGTCCAGAAAATCAAAAACATAATCGGGCAAAACGGCATGGATAAGCAAGGCTTCATCGAGCTCTTTTTCGTTCAAATTGCCTCGCAGGTCGACTGGCTCCTCCATCAAAAGTGCACGTATGTTGTAAATATCGACGATGCGGCGCAAAACTTTGGTTTTTTCCAAATCGTGTTTGCTCAGATTCATTTCCAGACGCACCATCAACTCTTGAAAGGAAATTTCCGGTTTTTCCTTCAAGCTTAAAGGGGGCAAGGAGGCAACGATAAAATAATAATTGCTCATAACTTAAGCTTATTTACCTTATGACCCAAAAATCAATTCACGGAAGTCCTTCCGGATGTAATTTGCCACGAGTTCCTTTAAAGCGGCATCGGAGATATCGATCGTGATATTCTCTTTATGCACCTTGACTTCGATCCCACCCGTCAAAGGCCCTACGAGGACACTTTTCTCCTTAAGCCTATCTAAAATGTCGTGAGCTAAAAGGATATTGACGGAACGCGCAGGGACAGCAGCGGGTACGTAGACGCTCAGACAAACATCAGTACCCTCTTTTTCAATACCCTTGACCACGGCCTCAACGAGTTGCGCCAAAACTTTAGGATCTTGGGTGTGCTTCGTGATGAGACGGCCCAGCTCTTGATTAAATAATTTCTCCTCAATCCCTTGTTTGAGGGCTTCCAAAGCCTGTTTGCAGGCCTGGCTTAGAGAGGATTGAAAAACATTTTTTTGTCGTTCAATTTCCTCGCGCGCTTCTTGATGCAGCTTTTCGATTTCTTGATGTGCAGCTACGACAATCTGCTCTGCCTGTTCTTTTGCGGTGTGAATGAGCTGTTGAGCTTCCGTTTCGGCAGGCTCTAACGTTTCGCGCCGCAAAATATCGCAAATTTTTTTAACTTTCTCTTTTCCTGTTTCTGTACCTTTCATGCATTCCCCAACACAGATGTTCAAACATCACACATAAGTTATTGTCATTACGGGGATATTTTTCAATGCTATTTTAAGATTTCCTCCAAAAAAAATTGCCTGAAACTCCCGGATTTGAGATAACCAAATCTTAATTGTTTTTTTACCCTAATCAAAAGGCTGGTTTTTTCCTATGAAAAGGCTGCTAACTGCTTTAATCTTGCTCTCTTCATTGCCCTCGCTGGTCAATGGCAACGAACTCGACAACTACAAGAAAGACACCGAGGCGCTCTGGCGAACAGGTTCCGGCGCTGAGGATGGGACCTTTACGGCGATTTCCACATCGATGCTTGGATGGGGCCTGGGCCTTTCAGCCGGCATTGCCGTCCTCGCTTCCGTGCTCCATCAAAGCACGGCGGGACATTCTTCCACTCACTGCGATGATTAAGAGACTGCTCTCAAAGATCGCCCTAAAGGAGTGTGGGACAATGTTTTTTAAAGTATTATTATTGTGTCTAGCGGGCCTTTCCAGCGTTACTTTCGCGAAA
>CAJCIW010000191.1 GCA_903970455.1 Verrucomicrobiota bacterium
TAAATATTAAAATTATTCTTGGCTACAGTTTTAGGATTGCGTCTTTTGGCTGCAGTATGAATAATTGTCGTGCTACCCACGGAGTGGATGTGAAATTGAAAGCAGTAACGATCGACCAGCTCGACATCAAAGACCATGTCCGTTGGGCACAGGATCAAGAAGTTTACGACATTTCTTTCGTTAAAGATTCCGATATGGTTGCGCAGCAACCGGAAATTCTAGGCACATCGGTTATTTATCCTTCAAAATTCGACGAACTTTTCGAACTCCAAAAAAGAAACCTCCCTTGGGCGACATTCCTACCCCCAGGAAATTTCCACACATTCAGCAAGCGGTTTTTCTCTTATCGTTTATTTCCCCACATCTTTTGGGAAGAGGAAGATGAAGAGGAGAGCGAGCAAGAAGAGAAAGATTCTGAAGATGGTTTGATGTCAGGTATTATCAATTGCAAACCACCAAAAAACCAGAAGGAGTCGTTGTTTGAAAAGGACAAAAGCACTATGCTGAATCTCTTAGAATCGATCAAAGAGATCAACGGTTTACTCAAGCAAATCAACGCCCGCAAACTGCAATATCAAAAAGGGTAATTAATACAAATTCCAGCAAATAACTTCATATTTCAGCGCGTCAAAGCGCCGCTCAAATAGGAAGTGATTTACGGCGATTGGTATAAATAGGCAAATACGTTGAATAACTTAGACTTATTAGTCATTTTTCTATTCGTTGGCTCTATTTTATTCATAGGCTTTAGGAAGGTCAGTCGGACAGAATCTTCCTATTTGGTAGCAGATCGGCAGACAGGATTTCTTGCTCTCACTGCTACATTGGCGATGACGGAATTCAACACGGCTACTTTAGTCGCGTTTTCTTCTTTAGCCTATTTGGCTGGGTTCTGGGGGGTGATGCTGCCCCCGATCTTTTTGATTGGGCTTTTGTTCTATGCACTCACCGTAGCCAAGAAATGGAAATCGTTTAACGGACTTTCGGTGGCAGCTTTTTTTACTCAAAAGTATGGAAAGAAGATCGGAAGATTTGCAACTCTTACACTGTTCACATCAACGGCTTGTTTTAGCGCCGCCTATATCAAATCACTCGTGGTGATTTTTCATCCTTTTTTCCCAACTTGTTCCGAGTGGGCCCTTAGCGGGACAATCGTTTTCCTCACCTTTTTGATCAGCATGAGAGGGGGATTATTGTCTATAATCTATACAGATATTTTAAGCTTTATTGTGACGTTTGCTTTTTTTCCTCTGATGGCTTTCTTCTCTTGGAAGGCTTCGGAGAAAACGGTTCCTTCATGGGAGTTATTCCAATCGGGGTCAGCCGAAGTTCCCTTTGTATATCTCATCTCTTTGGTCATCTTGACGATGTTCACGTACATTCTCGCCCCCTCGAGCGGGCAAAAAATATTTGCAGCTAAGACAGAGCGGATCGCCTATTTATCCATGCTCTCCTCTGCGGTGCTCGTTTTTCTTCTTTATGAATGCGCTGTTCTATCGGCTGCCTACCTGAATCATACAGGGACTATATTAGATAATCCCGAACACGCACTTTCTTACATCTTAAACAACTTTTTGCCAAATGGCCTGAGAGGATTGGGCTACAGCGTGCTATTTGCCGCTTCTGCAACGACACTGATAGGCGTCTGGAGTGCGATGACCTCGATGATCGTTGGAGATTTTTTTATTGGGGAATCTTCAAAAAAAACTACGCGTTGTGTGTTGATTACGCTTTGCATCGCGGCCTGCTCCTATCTATTATCCAATCTGTTTATCGATAAGATTTTTAATAAAATCATCTTAGCGAATATTCCGATCGCTGCCCTCTCGTTTGCCCTTTTAGCTGGATTTTATTGGAAAAGAGCCTCTAAAGGAGGCGCTTATTGCAGTATTCTTGCCGGGCTTTTCTGCGGCGTTGGATCGTATCTCTATTTTGGAGAGCAGCGTGGGTATACTGTCTACTGGTCGATGATCGGTATTCCGCTCATTTTTTTAAGCGGCATCCTCGGATCGTATCTTCTACCGGACATTGAGCAAGAGGTGTGTTAAATTCGCGCGATGTCCGCTGTCCCCGTTTGGGCACGGAGGGGGTCGAGCTCCGCGGCAAAGGCGCCGTCTTTCCCTACCACGATGAGATTCATCGAAGAGGCGGGACGCAACGTCTGCAAACGGCGTTCGGCCTCGGCTGCTGTCGCGCTGTTTTCCAACAGATCGCGGAAAAGCAGAGTAACCGGGATCCCTTCTTGTCTGTTGTTACCCGATTGGCAGCAACCTACGACGACGCCTTCTTGGTTCATTCCTCTCAAAACCCCTAAATATCCTGGCACGGTAAGGTTCACAAACGATTTTCTTCCATCCTGCGATTTAAAAGAGACAGGAACAAAGTAGGGAGAAAGAACAGGCCATGGCCAATCCAGGTTAAAGGCTGCATAAATTTCTTTCCTAGTCGCAGCTTCTCTTTTGCTTTTAAAAAAAGAAAACAACGATGCCATTTTCCAGGCCGCATGCTCCCAAGCTGACGCCATGTAAACCTTTTTTTGATGCACATCAAAAACGGCAGCTTGCACAGTATCGTCGACGCTCGCATCGGCTAATGCTTGTTGATGCGCTTTGATTCCATCCTGTAGCGGAGCATCTTCTAGAGCGCGCAAACGGGAGCACCAAGACTGATTGCCAAAATGATTCGTCTTGGCGACACGGCGGACGTTTCCACCCTCTTTGACCGAGGCCACCGCGCTGCATCCATACTGCCCTGCATAAACATCGAGAAAGGTATGGACTTTGTACACATCTTCCATCGATACGGCGGCGCCTGCACTAAGGCCTCTCATTTCTTCATGCATGTGCGGCGGGATATGGGCTTTAAGCTGGTCTAGAGAACGCTGGAAATCAATAGGACTCTCAGCAATCCGCTCATCAATTTTTTTCTTGGCGCATTCGTAAAGAAATTGAGTCTGCTCTTTTAACCGAGACCCAAACTCAAAACCGCGACGATACGGATCGGTTTCTTTTAATTTTAGAGCGGTAATCCGGCCATTTAAAGAGTAATCGATAGCAGCTAGCCCGTGGCCTAAGATGGGCGTAAACAGAACGACTCCAAAAAAAACATGGTAGGCGCGCTCTAGAAAACCGATCGGCGCTTCCGAAAAGCCCGCTTGGACATGCCTGAGTCCCCATCGGACATTGGCATCGAGATAAAAGAGCGATGCTGAACTCTGTGGCAAGGAATAATCAATTTTCATAGGTTAAAAAAGTTAAGGTTTAGGTGAAAGAACAAATTCTCGATGTTGACCACTACAAAGTGTGCGAGCGAATTCGGCTGCTTCATCCGCATTATGCGCAGTTATATCTGTGATTTGAGAATCGGGTAAAAAGGGAAAAATTGAGACATGCCATTTAGATCCGTCTATCTCTCCAAGCGCAATATGCGTTTCGCGGTATAATTGCTTGATTGTGGCGATAAAAATACGATTAGTCGAGCGTTCTGTCAAACGGATCGCTGCGAATTTAGTTCCTGCAGGAGTTTCTCCCTGTACGATCGATTCCCCACTGTTGAAATAGGATTCCTGTAGGTCGAAGTTGCCACTGCTCCAACACTGGCTATACTCTCTATCTGTGAGGAGAAGAGATCGAAATGCTCTGCAAGTTTCTTGTCCTCCTAATCCAAAGACGATCTTTTCACGTGCAACGCGGTTACGTTCGACTCCTGTTTGAAAATATTTATACTGCTGCAATTTTCCATTAAAACCGCTCAGCGCTTGTGACGTCCCGCTTAAACCATAGAAATGGCCAAACACAAAATGCCCGAATCCGCTCGAGTCGAGAAAATCAAAGATTTTTTTCACAACAAACAAACAATTTGCAGTTAAACAACTTTTGTTTATATCCAAATCCCACTCGGCTACTTTTCCAATAAGACCGGAATGCCACCCTTGAGTATCATCTCCACCTACATGGTAGGGAACACTTAATTGGTTAGAGGGAATTGGAGCTCGAATAGTTGATGTTAACAAGGGGGAAATACTCATAAAAACCCAATTGTTCTATTAGACAGGCAAATAGCATATTCCAAGGAAGGATATTGCACAATTAATTAAGCCTGAATTGCAAAAAAAATAATTAAGTTTATTACACTCCTCCCCCAATAAGTTTGATTTTTTTTTCTTCTTGGTTATGATATAAAAAAATTAACAAGATGGTCAGTCTCTTAGGGGTTGTAAGGATGAAAACAGGAGAATGTTCGAATATGACAATAGCTCTGACTATTTTAGGCGCTTCGGGAAAAATGGGCCAAAAAGTATTGGAATTAGCTCGTAAAGACCCCGATTTTCATATTGCTGCCCTATATTCTAGAAAAGAAAGCGACCTCCCTTATGCATTGGCACAATGCAACGTGGCCATCGACTTCTCCTCACCCGAAGGCGCTGCACAGCACCTCGAGGCCGCGGTCTCAGCGAAAAAAGCACTTGTCATTGGAACGACAGGCCTTTCCGACCAAGAAAAACAAGCCATAGACGATGCAGCGAGGACGATCCCTATTCTCTACTCTCCCAATTTCAGTTTTGGTATGGCCCTCTGTTTAGACGCTGCAGCCCGCCTTGGGAAAGTTTTGTTCGGCAAAAGCGCAATCGACATTCAGGAGACCCATCATGTCCACAAAAAAGATCGGCCAAGCGGAACGGCATTGGCATTGGCAAAAGCGATTGGAAATGGCAAAGTAATTTTTCAAAATGAAGGTTCCTCTCGCAAAAAAGAGGAAATTCTCATCCACTCCACCCGTTCCGGAGAAACAGTCGGAGAACACTCGCTCATTTTTGAATCCGACCACGAGAGGATAGAGATAAAGCACACAGCCCATTCAAGGGACGCCTTCGCCCACGGAGCTTTGATGGGAGCAAAGTTTTTAGCCAAGCAAGCCCCGGGCCTATATATGTTACAAGATATGTTTATTGGAATTTAACTTTGCCTCTCAATCTCCCCTTTCGAATTCTAAAAGGTTTGATTTTCTTCCGCTTCAGGTCCACTTGCCACAAATTGATGTCTGTTTGGAGGCCCATCCAAAATTCAGGAGATGTTCCGAGAGCATCAGTAAAATCTAGGGTAATTTCTTCAGTAATTGAACGCTTACCACAAATGACGGCACTTAATTTTGGCTGAGTCAATGATCCTCCTAAATGAAAAGTAAATTCGGTTGGAGTGATCTGTAATGGAATCAAAAACTCTTCCAATAAAATTTTTCCTGGCTGAGTAGGTTTCCTATGTGTTGGCAGCATAATTGGTAGTCCAAAGTTCCATGTTTTTCTACATCCTTTTAAAAACTACTCTATACTGATCATTTATTTCAGAAAATAGAACAACCGTCGGGGGACAGGGGTCGCCACTACAAACACGTTTTCCCATTGAATAAAACTGCGGTGAGGGCCCATCATTAGCTCCAAACCTCCCCAGGAAATTGTCTATGAAAAATGTTCCAGTAAAAGATTTCTTTATCGGAAAAAAACAACCCCTTGCCGTGATCTCGGGGCCTTGCGTGATCGAAAGCGAAGACCACGCGCTTTTCTCCGCTGAGCGGCTTGTGCGGATGTTTCAGAATCTCGGGGGGCTCAATTTCATTTACAAATCGAGCTATGACAAGGCCAACCGCTCTGCTTATGCCTCTTTCCGCGGGCCGGGGCTGGAAAACGGATTGAAAATCCTGGAGCGCGTTAAAAAAGAATTTGGGGTTCCTGTTTTGACGGACGTCCATTCTCCCGAAGAAGCTGTTGCCGCCAGCGAGGTGTGCGACATTCTGCAAATTCCGGCTTTCCTGTGCCGGCAGACGGATCTGATCGCCGCCTCCGCTAAGACAGGAGCTGTGATCAATGTGAAAAAAGGGCAGTTCATGGCTCCATGGGAGATGAGCAACGTCGTCGAAAAGATCATTGCTTCCGGGAATGAAAAGATCATTTTAACAGATCGAGGGACGTCGTTTGGCTATAACAACCTTGTCAGCGATATGCGCGCGATACCGATCATGCAGAAATTCGGTTTCCCTGTCTGCTTCGACGCTTCCCATTCCGTTCAGCTTCCGGGCGGGTTAGGGAATGCGTCCAGCGGCCAGCGCGAGTTCATCCCCACTCTGACGCGCGCAGCGATTGCTGCCGGCTGCAACTGCCTTTTCATCGAATCCCACCCCGACCCTGCCCTTGCTAAAAGCGATAAAGACTCCGTCTACCCTTTTTCTGAACTGCCACGCCTTCTCGCTGAAGTGGAACAAATCTACCGACTTGTACAATTATTTGAGGAAGAGCTCGTTACCTCAGGGAAAATTTAAAAATGTTTC
>CAJCIW010000192.1 GCA_903970455.1 Verrucomicrobiota bacterium
TACGGGAAAATAGCCGCTCACGACCCTCAAGAGAGTTCATGGCGAAATAGGCGTGCGGAAAAAAGCTGGGAAAAAGACCTTCTAGAGACGGGTTTTGAGAAGAAAAGGGTCGATCGTTCCCATTATTACTGCCCGATGGACAGGGTGGCGAAGAGTTTGACCTTTTTACTTGAAATCGGCTGGAGTGTCATCGATGCTCAGGGACGAAAAGTCGTGAGGCAAAAATCAGCCGAATTCGATGCAGAATTTTCTAAAGACCAGATCGTTGTCCGGGTTAAAATGAAATACGGCGACCACCAGGCTGACCTGAAAGATCTCGTGGGAGCTTTCAATCGGCAAGAGCATTTTGTTTCGTTGTCCCCACATGCCGTTGCCCTTCTCGACCGCGACGCTTTTATTCAAGAGTGGGGAGATTTTACCTCCCAAGAGGTGACGAGCGAAGGGATTGTTTTAAGAAAAAATCAGATGGGCGTCCTCCAGCCCCTGTTAGAAAAACAACATTTGGCCGTCCGAGAAGATCTTAGAGAAAAAATCGCTAAATTAGCTGAACCTACACCCATCACCGCCCCTGGACTTTGCTTCCGGGGAACACTTTTTTCCTACCAGAATGAGGGGTTACAATGGCTCAAGTTCCTTGAAGAAGGGAACTTCGGCGGCCTTTTGGCCGATGAAATGGGACTGGGAAAAACCGTGCAGGTCCTGGCATTTTTTTCCCTTTTGACGATCGAGCGCCCCAGTTTGATCGTCGTGCCGACCTCTTTGTTATTCAATTGGGCGAGAGAGTTTGAGAAGTTTTTGCCTAACATTGCTATTTATTCCCATCACGGCAAGGATCGGCTGCGTAACAAAGAAGAACTTGAGCAAAAACAGATCATTGTGACCTCCTATGCTTTATTGAGGATCGACGCCGATCTTTTACAAGCCCTTGACTATCAGGTCGTCGTATTGGACGAAGCGCAAACGATCAAAAATCCGGACAGTCAAATTGCCGGATGCTGTTTTAAGTTGAATAGCCGGATGAGGCTTTGCGTGACCGGAACGCCCATCGAAAACAGGTGGGAAGACCTGTGGTCGATTTTTCACTTTTTAGAACCCGATCTATTGGGCGAAAAAGCGACCTTTCTGGCTGAAGCAGCGCGGTTTCAAATGGGCGCGCCTTATCTGGCACGGATAAAACGAAAACTGCGCCCCTTCATTTTGCGCCGCAAAAAGGAGCAGGTCGCTCTGCAGCTTCCCCCCAAGCTCGAACAGACGGTGTTTGTTGATATGAATGAGGGGGAGCGGGCCATTTATGAACGTTGGCTGAGAAACACAAAGCAGGGGCTGCTCAAGAAGGTCACTCTCGATGGCGCATCTGCCCATCGGATGGAAATCCTCGAGGCCATTTTGCGTCTTCGTCAGCTTTGCGACCACCCCTTCCTCGTCGAACAACAGGAAGAAGGTTCTGAGCTGTCGAGTGCAAAATTCGAGCGCGTGATGGCCGATCTCCAGGAGGTGGTCGAAGAAAAACATAAAGTTCTCATTTATAGCCAGTTTACGAAAATGCTCCGCTTACTCGAATCTGCGGTCAAAGAAAAGGGGTGGAAATATGTGTACCTGGATGGAAGTACGCAGAATCGAGAGCAAGTCGTAGGCCAATTCCAAGAGGATGGGGAAACTTCTATTTTCCTCATCAGTCTTAAAGCAGGCGGCGTTGGGCTCAATTTAACCGCCGCCGACTATGTGTTCCTTTACGACCCCTGGTGGAATGAGGCTGTGGAACGGCAGGCGATCGACCGCGCCCACCGGCTTGGCAAAATCGGCACCGTCATCGCCAGGCGCTACATCACAGCGCTCAGCATCGAAGAGAAGATCCTCAAGTTAAAGGCGCATAAATCATCCCTTTCCCAACAGCTTCTCGATTCCGAAAATGGAATGGGAGAGTTTTCCCTCGACGATCTATTAGCTCTACTCGACTAAAACTCGCGTTATACCAATCGCAGTAAATAACTTCTTATTTGAGCTGCGTGAAAGCTGCCGACACATCGACGAGCGCAAGTGGCATAGTATTAAAGCAATACAATGCCACTTGCGCTCGTCGATTTTCGGCGCTTTGACGCGCTGAAATATGAAGTTATTTGCTGCGATTGGTATTAGTACTCTTCCTCCTCCGGTTGCCTATCTTGTTGGATGAGTTCTTGAGCGGCGAATTTCAATGTTTTCAGTCCCTCTTCAAAGCCCACTTGCCGAAGAAGCTGGTCTAGATAACGCACCTCCGCCTGGAGTTGATCATTGATCGATTCCAACTCGGAGAGCTTTTTTAGCATCTGTTCCTTGGTCATCTTGTCCTCCTGCCCTGGAATAAAAGATGCAGAAACCGTGCCAAAGGGTACGACTATCCAATTCGATGAAGTGGAATCTCTAATAAAATCGAATTGGATTTTTTTCTCTTTTTTGCGATGTTGAATAAGACAATCAAAGGAGGCGGCGATGAGGTGTTTAACAGTTCTTTCCCTGTTTGCAATGGTTGCCGCTACTTCCTGCACGCCGAAAGAGGAGGAGCAAGAGCCCGATTACGACCGTATGGTCATGGCGGATGAGGAGGAGGAGTGGTCCCCTTCCAATGACCAAAAAAATGTTGCCGATTGCGACCCTCAAGAGTTCATCATCCTTGACCCCGAAAGCAAGACAGATAATCTTAACAACAATTCATTTTAATTGTTTCTAATCGACAGATTCAAACTCGAGCAGCAGTTTTTTCATTCTTAGATCCAGTGCAAATCCTCCAAGACCCCCTCCAGCTGCGATGACGCGGTGGCAGGGGATGAAGAGGGGAAAAGGATTGAAATGGCAGGCGGTGCCGACTGCCCGGGCTGCTCGGGGATGACCGATTTTGGCGGCCAGCTCCCCATAACTCACTGCTTCTCCGAAGGGAACTTCTTGCAAACAGCGAAGAGTTTTTTTTCTAAATGGGGTGAGAATTTCTAAATTGAGATCGATCTTCGAAGGATTCTTTTTTCCATAGTTGTCTAAGAATTCCAGCAACCTGTCTTTGATCTTTTCATCGGGTTTCCCTTCAATGGAATACTCAAACTCATCTGATAAGGAGAGAAATGCGTTTTTGAATTGAAGATTTTCAAAGTGCAATGTAACTCGTACCTTTGGACCTTGAGGGGTGATCCTTATTGCCATATGGATACTCTCTCTTGCCGGTAGCTGCTTTCAGCTAGGGGACTGCTTCCCTTCCATCCGGCTTCCCCTCGCCTCCCTCTTTAGGTGGTTACCGAATGCTCGATGTCTCAAACTCGGAATAAGGCACATGGGAAATGAGCATGTCGGTATCTGTCATTTCGTCGAATTTCCGTTTGCTAACGGCTTCTCCGGCATAGAACCAATGGTAGTCAGCCTTTCCGTCCACGTAATAGACGGTTGGGCCGTGTTTTAAATCGTTTTCCCACATGATTTCTTGCGAGACGATTTCGCTGTCGATGAAATGGCGCTCGATCCCGTATTTTTGGCCGTAGCGATAGGCAACTTCAACATAGCGGTTGCCGTTTTTGAAGTAAGTCGACTTTCCGTGGAGTTCTCCATTGACCCACTCCTCGATGGCGAGAGGCTCGCCACTTTGGGCGAAGGTGCGTCGCTCTCCGTGCAGGCTGTTCCTGTAGCAATAGGCGATCGACTCTGGAGCGCCATTCGAGTAAAATGTTTCTCTTTTAAGAGCGTATCCCCCTTCAAAAAGCTCTCTAGCTAAAAGGAGGCCATTCCGATCGCGCCGAACAGCTTGCCCAACGCCTTTCTCAATACGTGACTCCAGGTCGTTATTCGTCGTATAGTACTGACCTTCGAGAAGTTCATCCCCTACAAATTCCTCAACGGCCATGGGAGAGCCTTGTGCGAACCAAGTCGTCAAAGAATACCG
This sequence comes from Verrucomicrobiota bacterium, assembly GCA_903970455.1. Taxonomy (GTDB): domain Bacteria; phylum Chlamydiota; class Chlamydiia; order Chlamydiales; family Rhabdochlamydiaceae; genus CAJCIW01. Next base: position 3,902 of record CAJCIW010000192.1, read on the forward strand.
GGTAGGAGAGAGTTGAACTTTCTCCCTGAGAGGGCTGCCTGTAGGATCGTAAGCGATCTCTTTGACGCAATTTCCTTGGTTATAGAGGCAATAAAACTCGATGGTTTGGCTATGGGGGAAGGTTTGAGTGGACGGACCATGTTTCACCCCATTCTCGTAGGTCATCGTGAGAGTCACACCATTGGTGAGGGAGGTGATGACCTGGCCGGGATAATTCTTTTCTACCCAATCTTGTTTTGAGACTGCGTAACCGTATTTGTGCACGTAACGCTCTGAAATGACGTTGTCGTCCTGATTTTCATTTTTGCACCCGAACAACAAGAGGTTCATGAGAGCGAGAAGTGGGAGAAGTTGTAATTTTTTCATAAGGTATAGACCTCGTTTAACCGGTAGGATGATTTAATTTTTCCGCTGCAGCTGAAGTGATGCGAGCATGCTCCCGTTCGACCGTTTCATAGGCAATCGTCTTTTCTATGTCGCGATAGAAAAAGCGGAAAGTTGCGTTTTTCTTATCTTTACCGATTTGTTCGCTTTTGTAAAGATCTAAAAGCATCACTTTTTCCAAGAGGCGAGAAGAGACTGAGCGCAAGGCGTCTAAAACATCCTCGATCGGCAATTCGTTGTTCAATGTGACCGTCCAATCCCGTTCCGAGCCGGGGAATTGAGCCAGATCAACCGTTTTGCATTGTTTGGGAATCCATGGTATGAGTTCATGTAGATTAATTTCGGCAAGGAAGATTGGCTGGACGACATCGACCTTGCCCATTTGTTCAGGATGCACTTCGCCCATGACCCCAAGCAAGCTATCCCCTTTTTTGATCTTCGCTTGTCTTCCGGGATGGAATTGATGCAAATGGGACGCCTCGAAGTCGATGCCTTCAATTTTCAAGGAAGAGAAGAAATTTTCCAAAATCCCTTTCAAATCAAAAAAATCGACATCTTCCGGTTTAGGGTCCCAGTGGTAGGGAGCGCGCTTGCCGCTTAGCACGATGCCGATCACAGTCGGCTCGATAAATCCCTCTATATCTTTGAAATGGACTCGGCCCATTTCAAAACCGGCGATATGCGGCGTACCATGGTCGATGTTGTATTTCACAACCTGAAGCAATCCAGGAAAAAGAGAGGCCCTAAGGACCGATTGGTCGACGGAATGGGAGTGCATGACAGAAATCAGTGCATCTTTATTCATCGTGTGTTCAAGGGCCATCGCCGCTTGCTGAGGGCTGATCAGATCGCACGTCAAAAATTCTTGTAGCCCTTCACCGATCAAGCGGGTTCGAACCAACTTTTCCATGAGATAAAGGGGAGCATGAGGAATTGTCGATAGGGTCAAGAGAGGAATGGGTTTTGGAAGGTTGTTGTACCCATAAACACGCGCCACCTCTTCGATCAAATCCTCCTCGATAGAGATATCATTACGGAAAGTCGGCACTGAAACAAGGAGCTGATGGTCGGTCTCTTGCAGAATTGTCATCCCAAGACGACGTAAAAGAGGAGCGATTTCTCCTCCGCTTAAAGTTGTGCCGAGCAAATGATTCACTCGAGAAATCCGGCAAGCGATCTTCTTCTCAGCAAATTCATGTGTTTTTTGATCGATACACCCGCGCGAAATTTCCCCCCCTGCAACTTCTTGGAGCAAATAGGTCGCATAATTCAGCGCATCGACGACGCCATTGGGATCGATCCCTTTCTCATGCCTCTGCGAACCCTCGCTCTTTAGTCCAATCATCCGCGTCGTTTTGCGGATCCCTTGCGCAGGAAAATAAGCGGACTCGATTGCGACATTGACCGTCTGATCGGTGACAGCTGTGCTTTTGCCACCCATGATCCCTGCAAAAGCGAGCGGTTTGACACTATCGCAAATCAATAAAGCTTCGGGAGGGATCGGACGCTTCACATCGTCGAGGGTCTCCAACTCTTTGTAGTCGGTTTGGGAAGTGATGATGATCTTTCCTTCGATCTTGTCCAAATCGAACATGTGGAGCGGCTGGCCAAATTCGAGCATCACGAGATTGCCGACATCGACGACATTGTTGATGCTGCGCACACCGCATGCTTCCACTTTTTTCTTGAGCCATTCCGGCGAAGGAGCGACCTTGATGTTCTTCACGACGCGGCAGGCATACCGGGAGCACTGTTTTTTGTCGATCAGTAGGACATTTGTCGCTTTTTCGACCGGTTCCCCACTCTCTTTCAAACTAAAAACAGGCTTTTTTAGAGAGATGTTCAACTGAGCGGCAAGTTCCCTTGCCAACCCATAAATGCAGAGGCAATGGCCCAAATTCGGTGTCAGAGACACGTCAAAGATCACGTCGGAGTAATAAGCAGCTAGTTCTTTCCCCACTTCAAATTCATCCGAAAGCTCCAGGATCCCTTCATGGCCGGTCCCGAGCCCCAGTTCATCCGCCGCGCACAGCATGCCGAACGATTCCACGTCGCGCAATTTCCCTTTTTTTATTTTGAACGATTTCCCTTGCTCATCGGTGAGTGCAGCCCCGATCTTGGCAAAGGCAGTTTTAATCCCCGGGCGGCAGTTAGGAGCGCCGCAGACCACCTGAAATTCTTCATTTCCATCTGTGACTTTTGCGACGCAGAGACGGTCGGCTGAAGGATGTTTTTCCGTCGCCAGAATCTTTCCCACAACAACCCCGGAAAATGTAAGAGGGGAAGTTTCGATGCTTTCCACTTCGATGCCGGCAAGTGTCAATACATTGGCAAGCTCTTCCGGCGACTGCGTCAAATTCAAGTATTCTTTTAACCAGGATAACGGGACTTTCATAAAAGTGAGGAAAAATTTAGTATAATGAATATCCACTTATACCAAACTTTCTGAATCTGGGAAATTAAAATAATGAACGATAACTCATGGGTCCGCCGCACTAAATGGCTCACGCAGGCCCTCATCATCAGCGGCACACTGAACATCGGCCTTATTGCGACCTTTGCGTACTTTGTCCTGAAAGAAAAACAAGAGGCGTTGACCATCGAACAAAAGCCCTCTGTCAAGGAAGCCGCCAACGATCCAACGAATGCCCAGCTCCTCCACACCTACTCCCTGCTTCCCTACCAGGAACTCCTTCTCCGCCTGGAGAGCAAGAACCTGATCGAAGATGGCCTCACCAAACGGGATCTCGCCCTGGCCTGCCTCACCGCCTTCCATCACTTCAACCTCGACAAGGCGCTGGGGGGACTCCCTCTTCAAAAAAGGAGCCTTCCATTCACCAACAGCGAAGGGCAGGAGACGATCGAGATCCCCCTTTTCCCTGGCCTTGCCGATTATCAATACCAGGCGATCATCCAGTATGCAAAAACGGAAAAATGGCCCCTCACTAGCCAAGGCCTTTTCTATGAATTAAAACGTTCCCCTTCCCCTCGCGACCCCTCCCTTCTCGATGCCTTTTTCCTCTCCCCCGAATACCACGCTGTTTACACCCTTCTGAACAGAACAAACATCTCCCTATCGCGAGAGCAGATCATCGAGCTAATCTGCGAAGGAGAGTGGAAATCCCTTTCCCAGCTCACCGAGCAGCAGCGCATGTCCCTAGATCTCACCCCCGACCGCAGGCGCCTCTTCTTGCTCGATTATCTTTCCCATCAATCCAAAATCGCCGCGAAAATCTTCCTCGAGTCTGATCTCGATTTTGTTTCCAAGCGCCTTGACGATTCTCAGATTTTAACCCTGCTCGACCTCTGTCCCGATCATAACGCCTCCCTTGAAAGCTTGGCCAAAGAACTCCTCGCTTCCCCACGCACCGATGCCGTCAGAAAACGCGCTGCCAAGCTCCTCTACTCCCTGACTGGAGAGCCCTTCCCTGAGCCCTACCAACACGAGATCGCTCTCAGCCGTTTCCTGCCTCAGCTCGCCCCCAAGCCTATTATCGAACAAGCTCCCCCCGCCATCGTCCAAACAAAGGCACCTCCTCCACCCAAGCCGAAAAAAAAGATCCACACCGTTGAAGCCGGCGACAGCCTCTGGAAGATCGCCCGCAAATACCGCGTCACCATCGAAGAGATTATGCGCATAAACCATCTGGAAACCGAAAAGCTCCGCCTCGGCAAGCAGCTCGAAATCCCTGAGAAAACAGAAAAATGAAACGACTCCTACTCATTCTTTCCCTCCTCTTCTCCTGCTCAAACAACGCACCCTGGATCCCCAAACGGGTCGAACAAGAATTTTCCTATTTCAAAAAACAAGAAAAACTATCTAAGCAAAAAATTGACCAGATCGCCCACGATCCCCAGTACAATCATCTTTTACTCGCTAAATATTCAATCAGGGGCAACCAGATTTTTCTGAACCATCGGATCTCCACTGAAAAGCATGTCTTTATCAGGGCTGAACGGATTAAAAAATCGCTGGAAAAAATTCTCAAGTCACACGACCTGCCTGATATGGATTTTATCGTTTCACTCCACGATGCAATTGATGAACAATTCGATATTCCCATCTTCGTCATGGCAAAACATAAAGAGCGACACGCCCAAATTCTCATTCCCGACTTTGAAGCGCTTGGCGCCGCCTATCAAGTCATCAAGAAATCAGACATCACCAAAAAAGTCTTCCCTTGGAATCAACGAAAAAAACAGCTCATCTGGAGAGGTTCCACCGCGCAACACCTACCCGAAGGCTGCCCCACCTCCTGGAACCTCGAGGATCCCCACTGCCTATCCAGAGTCCGTCTGTGCGATTATTCCGAACACTTTCCCGAATTGATCGATGCAAAATTCACCATCTACGCCCAAGGCGCCGAAAATCTTCCCTTCCTTGAAAAATTCAAAGGGGAATTCATCCCCTATCCCGAGCAGTTCGGATACAAATACCAAATGTTGATCGATGGAAACACCTGCTCCTATTCCAACTCCGGATGGAAATTTTTCTCCCACTCTTTAATCTTCAAAGAAGATTCCGATCACATCCAATGGTACTACAGCGAGCTAAAACCGTACGTCCACTACCTTCCCGTGAAAGAAGGCCTCCACGACCTCCTGGAAAAACTCCATTGGGCCGCCGAGCACGACACAGAATCCCAAGCCATCGCCCACCGCGCCCGCGAATTCGCCCTCACCCACCTCACCCAAGCCACCAACCTCGACTACCTCTACCACACCCTCCTCGCTTACAACTCCCTGAACTGGGTCGATTGACCAGGCAGGGTCAATCTCTTCTGATATTCTTATTTTCCTAAAATGCGTAATCTTCTCCATCGTAAGCCCAAGCCACACTCAATTGTTCCTAACTAATTTTGAGTCTTTGTTATTGAAAGAAAAAGCCAAACTTATATTCAGATTAAGGAAGGTGTGGCCACTCATTCTTAAAACGAGGATTGTTTAAAATTCTTCGGCATTTTGGACATCTTACCATTGCGTCTTTTCCATTATTAGATTTCCAAGCATCCAAACACTTGGGACATATTAACCATTCGGTGTCTCCTATTTGAGCCATATCGGAATTTAAAGAGTCGGGAAATTCTAGGTCTATACCCTTCGTGAATCAAAATTTTGATTCACAAAATTTTCTCTTGACCGCATAATCGTGGCATGAATTTTTTAACTGAAACAGAACGCGAACAACTCAAGCTCCAACATAGACGAGAACGTGATGGGCGAATACGTGATCGCATAAAAGCCGTCCTCCTTTCCGATGAGGGGTGGTCGCCCAAAGATATCGCGAGGGTTCTGTTGATCTCCGATGAGGCCGTTCGTAATCATATTGACGAATACCAGACCTCTAAAAAGTTAAAGCCCGAGAGCGGGGGGTCTGCAGAGAAACTCTCTGCAGACCAGTCTCAGAAACTCGAGGCTCATCTGCAAACACACACGTATCTTTACGTCAAAGATATCGCAGCTTATGTCGAAGTAGCCTTTGGAGTTTTCTATACTGTCCATGGCTTGAGAAGTTGGCTGCAGAGGCATTCTTTTTCCTATAAAAAACCTGCGGTGGTGCCTGGTAAGGCCAACAAGGAACAGCAGCAAGAGTGGCTGGCTGGATACGAAAAACTTAGGGCAGGGCTTGGCGCAGACGAAACGATGTGTTTCATGGATGGTGTTCATCCGACACATAATCGTACAACCCGCCTATGGATGGATCAAAA
>CAJCIW010000193.1 GCA_903970455.1 Verrucomicrobiota bacterium
CTTTGGTCTCATACGGTTTTTTTCCCATTTTGAACAAAGCATTATACGAAAACGCGCAAAAAAATAGTTAAGTTTTCACCATTTTCTCATAGAGAAAATGTGAATACTTCAGGGGCGACCAATTCAACTGTTCAATATATATTGAACAGCTAAAAATATTGAACAGTCAAAGCGCAGTAAGAGACTGAGGTTCAAGAATCGGATCTGCACGATCAAGCAAAGCAACGATAGTTTTTTCGGGAACAGGCTTGTAATCCCAGACCTCAACGGAAAGATTGAGTTGCCGACCAACCAGCTTATTTGGCCGCTTCTCGTGAACATGGCCATGGAGCTGAAAATGAGTAGGTGCCGGATGACTAGGAATGTGGATAAGCTCGACTTGATGCCGACCCACTTTGATGAAAGCAGATTCTAGCACAAGCAAGAAGCCGATTTTATGCATTTTGGCTGGAGTGCCATCGTGATTACCTCGAATGCAAACCTTATTCCCATGAAGTCGAGAACAAAGATCTGTGAGAAAATCAGTTGTTCCTAGACCGAAATCGCCCAAAAAGAACACCGTGTCATTAGGAGCGACATGGGTATTCCAGTTTGCAATAAGCTGTTCGTCCATCTCATGGACGGACTGGAAGGGCCGCCCTGTATAGCGGATGATATTGGTGTGAGAGAAATGGGTGTCAGATATGAACCACTTATTCATTTTGCTACAGTGAAATACTCTTCATATAAATCAGTAACTGCAATCCCAAAACCCCATCCCATATCAGCTGTCTTTTCCTGAATTTCTTCGCATCTTTCTTCGAACATATCAAGCAAGCCATGTTCCCCCATGTCTTCTAGACAGGAACGAAACATGCTTTCCATGCTGGAATAAAATCTCTCGTCAATATCTCCATATTGCAAAGTGCATTTTACGCCATATTCGACATAGGTTAGCTGCAGATCAATGATGGCCGTGGGATCACGGCATACTTTCTTAAAATCGCTGATCGCTTTCCTCGCAACAGAATATTTAAGTTCAGGAAACCCTCTTAAAGGGCAAAACTGCTCTTCTAATATCGCTTTATATTTCTGAGCTATCTCATTGATACTTTGAGGCTCGATTCTAGGATCATAGTATTCTCGGACAACGTCGAATGTCTTATACAGCGTCAAAATCTCATCTCTCAAAAATTCATCGTCTTTCTCTTCGAGATATTTTTTGAACTTTTTTAGATTCATACAACCCTCGTCAATCCTTATTTGCCCAAAATGGACATGCCTGACATGTCGTGCCATCGGGATAATCAATTCCTGATTCATGAGGGCAGCCAAGGACCCTTTCTATCCTAGCGACTGAATCGACTTTGCTAAGGTTTAGATAGGCAGAAATCTCTCCTAAAATTTGGTTATCATTTTTTATGTCCTTTGACTCAGAAGACCACTTTTTTGTATCGATGAAGTTTTCTCCGGCACCCACGGTAATGCCAACAATAACTTTTGTAACAGTGATATCATCAGGACCGTAGTAAGCGATCGTTTTTAGGCGCATCAGACATTCTTGAGAGCTTGCAATCCCTTTTCCATCTTCAAAATGGAGCAAAAGCCAATATTCGAAGTTGGGATTGCTAAGAGCAAAACCGTGGTTTTCGTTTTTCTCTGCCCACTGCAAGAGCTCTCTGAGCTGATCCTCTGTCCAATCATCCTTGTCTACAACAATCCATGCCTCATCTGTCTTTCGTAAAGACTCCTTCCGCAAATAACCCTGCATCTTCTTGAGCACTTGAATCGGTGAGCTTTCCGTTGATGGTCTCTTAAGGCATTTTACTAGGACAATCGATTGCGGCTGGTTAAAAATGGCAAAATATTGGGGCTCAGTCTTGGAACCCTCTACTGAGACCACAAATAGCTTTTTGTATCGACGCTCTCCTAGAGGTCTTTGAAAAGTGCGCGGCTTTTTTGGCATTAGTCGCTTCCTTCGATGGGAGATTGTAGAAGAATGCGAGGAATACCTCCTAAGCGTCCTTGTAGATAGCTTTTTCGAATGTCTTTGTCATAGCGCACGTCTTTGTACTCGCTGAAAGACAGTAAGCTGGAAATCCCTTCCGCATTTCGTTCCGCAATCCACATTTCATCTCGTCTGAGCAGATCCTGATCCATCAATAACACATTGTGAGTGGTAAATAGTAACTGAGAGCGACTATTATGAGAACATTTTGCCAGATAGCCTTCTAGAAGACGTCTGATCAGCAGTGTATGTAAACTCCTATCTACTTCATCGATGACATAGACTTTTTTGGATTGAGCTGCAGAGAGTTCTAAAAAAGCAGGAAGAAGATCTATGACTCGCTGAGAGCCGTCCGATTCTTGCCTCATATCGAACTTCGTTTCTGAACCATCAGAATTTGTATGATAGGTGACCAGTTTTTTTGAGATTAACTCGCCATTCTTTCGAGTGACAACAAAACGTTCATTCCCAGGTTCGGGCAATAACCTGACAGTCGTATCTTCTGCTAATTCTTCTCTCAACTTCATCTTTATCGATTCGGGCAGTGGCAAATTTTCAAAGGGAATCTCTTCACCGCCAAGATGGGATATCCCGGTGTCTAATTGAGACAACATCTTATTCATCGTCGCATACAAAGGATGCCCTTCATCCAAAAATTGCTCAAAAAGTTCAAACCTTGAATCAGGGGCGATCAGCTCCAATGTATCTTTAAACCAGTTGTACACCGGCTTGAAGGCATCTATTTTTTGAGAAACTGAATTCGTAAGGAAGAGCTGATTATCGCGAGTGCCTTTGAAAGCGAACTGGAGCGGTTGGTTACCCTTTAAAGAGGAATCAAAATTAGGTTCCCCTGATACTCGATGGTAGAGCGTCTTTTCGCTATTACCAGAGATATGAACCAATTTTTCCTCTATTATGGTTTTGCGGTTAACAGAGAAACTAAATGCATAAACCGTCTCGTCGATTAACAGTTCAAACTCAAACTGGGCTGGCTGTTCGACCTTTTGTGCGTTTCCAGGCCTAAAACTATCTACAGCAATTAGGCTGTAGGGTTGGGTCCCCTTAACGATGAGTCCTTTTGCAAAATGCAGGGCCTTAAAAAGATTGGTTTTCCCGGATGCATTCCCCCCGTACACAGCCGCAACAGGCAGAACTCCCAGTTTGAGTTTGCCTATTTTAGGGATGCGCTCCCCGTGTTGACGCTCACGGCTTGCTATTAGCGAGAAGGTGGCTTTGGCTTGGAAGGACATCCAATTTTCAATTGAAAATCGAATCAGCATGAGGAGGCTCCTTTATGAGATATTTT
>CAJCIW010000194.1 GCA_903970455.1 Verrucomicrobiota bacterium
CAACACTCCCTCTGATTGAAAAACTTCCTGAAAAGCATAATCTGATCATCAAGCTGCATCCCAATTTGCATCTTCAGGAGGAATTCCAAATCGAAGAATGGATCGAAAAATATCAGGAGCGAAAAAATCTCCTTTTTCTACTCGACTTTCCTCCGATTTATCCTCTTTTGAATGTAGCTGATGTTTATATCGGCGATATGTCCTCGATCGGATATGATTTTCTCGCTTTTGACCGGCCCATGTTCTTTTTAAATCAAAATGCGCGTAATGACCTTTATCTTTTTCGTTCTGGCATTGAGATTAAACCGGAACAGTATCCTGATATCCATCAGATCATCGACCATTATTTTCATTATGAGCTGCGCAACTTTTCCGAGATCAGGCAAGAAGTATCTGCCTATGCTTTCGGTCATACCAGGCCTCTTGAGCAGGTTAAAAATGAAATCAGCAGGCTTTATGCATTGTTTGAAGATCGAGACTTAAATTTCTTTTAATATGCGTTCTGTAGCAATTATAACCGGCCCGGAAACTCATCTCGACCATCTTGGGGTTTTAAGCACTCTGCTCCAAATTCCCTTGCTCGTCACCGAAGAAAAACTCTATCGCGCTGCCAAAGAATTTTATCCCGATCTCGATGCGGCCTGGATCGACTTCAGCGAGCTATCGCTGGAATACCTGGCCACCCACTATGACGCGATCTTTGAGACAGGAAAGTTTTGGGCGGCCGACCTTCGGCCCTCATTTGAGCTCTTATTCCAAAAAAAGATGCGTTTTGTTTTTTGTCCTCATGGCAACTCTGACAAAGGGCATACTCTGCAAAAGCATGCCGAACAAGACATTTCTTTGGTTTACGGAGACCATTTGCAAGATTTACTCACAAAAACCGGCGCAATGAAGAGTATCCATTCCATTGTACGGACAGGGAATTATCGCTATTCCTATTATCTGCGCCATCACTCCTTCTTCGATCATCTTGCAAACACAAAAGTGTTTAGCCGGTTCAAAATTCATCAGCCGGTGATTCTTTATGCGCCAACATGGAACGATAAAGAAAATCCCACTTCTTTTTTCACTGCAACGGATGCCCTGATCAGCCAACTTTCTTGCTCGTATAATCTTCTCATCAAGCTACACCCTTTTTTGTTCGAGGATCATCCAGCGCACGTTTATCGCATCATGGCACACTATGAGAAGCACCCTTCGGTCGTGTTCCTGGAAGAATTTCCTCCCATTTATCCTCTGCTTGCACGCTGCGCCTTCTACTTGGGAGATTTTTCTTCGATCGGCTATGATTTTCTCGCTTTTGACAAACCCCTTTATTTTTTGAATTCAAAAAAATCCTCCACGTCTCCGCTGCATCGTTGCGGAATAGACGTTTCTGAAATGCTCGACGGGCGATTAAACAAATTTTTAATTGAAACTCTTGAGGCCAATACCGCCCAATATCGATTGGAAAGAAAGAAAGTTTATCTCTATGCCTTTGGAAATGAACAGATAAGCCCATTTCAACTGAAAAGGGAAATTTTCAATATATTAGCTTAATTAATAATGATGATTTGTTATATAATCTCCCTCTAAATTAAAAAAGGCTAAAGAATTTTTATGAGCCATTCGACTCAACCTGTTACATCAAATGCGCAGCAGCCGAGTAACTCCCCCCCTTTGCCCATTCCCCCTATGCTTGAGAATGCAGGAAAAATCACTAAAATCGTCGTTGGAATTCTTTTAGGGATTGTGGCGTTAGGCAGCCTTGGAATTGGAATCACGATGACCCCTTTTGCCCCCGAGATCGGTGGAAGCGCGCTCGCCCTTTCAGTGGCTCTCTTCGCCGTATCCGGATATCTCATTTATAGCGGCCGGTCATCTCCCGCACCTGATCTCAGTTCAAGAAATATTGTGTCTTGCTAAGCCATCTTCGTCTGGACACAACAGCTGGAAAAACAATTATCTGCTTAGAAGCTGTCCTAAAACCGCAATTTCGAATCTTCGGCGAGCTTTCGCGATCTTTTTTGCCGCCTCGCTCAGCCATATCACCGTCCCGATATTGTCTTCGCTAGGCGTCAAAAAATCTCATCGAAGGCTCATCCGAATCTCCGGGATTGAGGTTTTAGGACAGCTTCTTAGAGACTCACCACAAGCTCAGTTTGTGCTCAGTCTCTTACCTTTATGCACACATAGCCTTCTGGCAACACAACTTTGACGAACTTCTCATTCTTTTCTTCTAAAAGACTCTGATCGATGAAGTGTTTCATCGAGCTCAATGAAAGTTGACGATCTTTCCCATAAATAATCAGATATTCTTCTTCTTGCCCATCCCGCACGACAGCGATCATCGGGCAAGGAGCATCATGATTTGAAAGCTCCCCCATGAATTCGCCGACGCTGGCGGTATCCAAAGCAGCTATTTTCCACACTGTCCCCTGGACATCGAGATCTTGAAATGTCAATTGAGCTGTCGAAAGCTGTAAGGGTAAAACAATGCGAGATGAAAGGGAGGAGAGGGTGACTGTATTGTTTTTGCAACAAGTCCATTGCTGTTTTTTGGGGGAAGGATAGAGTGGGAGAAAGAACACGATGGTACAAGCTGCAAGTGAAAACAGAACCAAGCGGTGGCCACGCAAACACTTGAAAATGTTCATTTTTCCGCCAAACAAATTTTCAATTTACACCTGTTCTAGATTTTTTAACACCTGGACTTATCTCATGGGTTAATTCTGAGGCGGAAGGACAAAGACGTGCGTCAATAAATCGAGATTTCCGGCAGTTGGGGCAGCCTCAATTTCATAGGAAGAAGCCCCTTCCTTGAGAGTTTGGACTTTCGAAACGATGGCCACGCGAAATCCCGGGGGGAAAACGCCGTCCAAGCCCGTTGTCACCAAGAGGTCTCCTGCCTTCAACAGGGGAAGAGCTTCTTTTTTTCGCATTGTTCCGGTCGGTTCTCCTGAGCGGAGATCACGCGCCGGCCCTTCGGGATCGGCAAAGTCATAATTGAATCCAACCCCTCGTAAAACCTGGCTGCGCGATCGCCACAAAGGATGGCTTGTCCCGTGAAGTTCCCCTTTGGCGAGGTAGATATTTCCTGACTGCTCCAAAAGTTTCCGTTTTAAGTCATTAAGCTGGGTGGAAAAACGGATTTTTCCTTCCCGGTCGTCAAATAAGTCTTCACGCAATTCCAATGCAAAAACCAATTCCTCTAAATTTTCTAAAACGTAATGGTTCTGTTCTCCACCCCGGCTTGCGCGCACAGAAGGGACTAAGCGGGAATCCGTGATTAATCTCACACGGGATTGATGATCCCCCACATATTCCACGATGCCGACAATCGATGTACCTATGAGCACGGGGCTATTTTTGCCGATGATTTTTTTCTTGAGTTTCTGATTCTCCTTCTCCCCTAAATTAATCCAAAGAGTACTGCTCCAAGAAGCGGGTTCTCGAAAAATCACCTGAGCCGGCAGGGCGCAAATTTGCAAATCCAAAGCGTGGCAAAGCTCTTCACTGCGTCTTGTGAAAAACCCTTTTAACTCTTCATCAGCAGGATTCGATTTCGAAATGAGTTTGTAACGAGTAATCTGTTCCTGGATCCGATCTTCGTATAAAAGCCATTGCCTGACATTTTCGATCTGGGAGCGTAAGAGTTGATTTTCCTGGGAAAGGCGTTCTAGTTCAAGAGAATCCGCAGATGAATTTGCGGAAAGGGGCAAAGTAAGGAGGGAGATCGCCTTTAACCCCTTCCAACAAGGGGCAAAAGAAGAAACAGCACAGGAACGGATCCGCTGAGAGGCTTCTTGAGGCAGACTCATCACAAAGAAAAAAAAGAGAATCAAAAACAAATAAGGCCGGTAGGAAACTCTGCGCATGGTCCAATCCTGAAATTCGATACCTAAATTACCCGCACACTTGTTATACTTCGCGCCAGAATAATCATAAATAATTATGAAGCAAGTATCTTTTGAGATTGCCGTCATCGGCGCAGGGATGTTTGGTTCCGCCGCCGCCAAATATCTCAGTCAACATCAAATCAAAGTCGCATTGATCGGCCCCGATGAACCTGTCAACAAGCAAGAGGCGTCTTCACAGCGATCATTTGGAGCGTATTACGATCAAGCCAGAATCACACGACGGCTGGGCTGGGATGAAGTATGGAGCGCCACCGATTCGAAATCTTTGAACCGGTTTCGGGCCATAGAGGCAGAATCGGGAATTTCTTTCTTCCATGAATGTGGCTCTCTTGTCTTAATGGCAAAAACAATCTTAAGCCGCACGGAATCGATATTAAAACATTGCCAAGACTCTCTGATCCCCGTTGAAAGAATGGCTTCGAAACAGATCAATTCTTATTGGCCATTTCTCCGAGTCCCTCAATTATCCGGCGGAGTAGAGGGTTTGTATGAGCAGCGGATGGCCGGCTATTTAAATCCGAGAAAACTCGTAGCGGCACAGCTCGCCCTCTTCGAGCGCGCCGGAGGCGCTCTTATTCGAGGGAATGTGGTCAAAGTAGAAAAAGAGGGAGCATCCGATCTTTGGAAATTATACACGGTCCAGAATCAAGACCGCGATATCATTTACACAAAAAGAGTATTGATCGCAGGAGGAGCATACATCAACCATAACGGAATTTTGCCCCGAGGATACAAACTCGACCTCTGTGCATTTACAGAACCGAATCTTCTTTTTGAAATTGAGCAGGAAGAGAGGGAACCTCTTATGAAAATGCCAACATTGATCACCGTGGACCCTGAAGATGTGGGCAATAACAATCTGTCGATCTATTTGCTTCCCCCTATTCGATACCCTGACGGTAAATGGTACGTGCGGATCGGGCCGGGGATGCAGCCCATCGTGAAACAGTTGGACAAACTGGAGGAAATGAGACAATGGTGCATCTACCAACAGATAACAGATGAGCAGCGGGATTTTTTGATGCAAATGAAACAAAAATTCATACCCGGCATTCAGGCAAAATCGATTCGGGAAGCTTGTTGCATCATTGAGAAGACGCCCTCCCATTATCCTTATATCGGCCAAATCGATGAAGACAGCAGTCTAAATGTCGTCACAGGAGGAAATGGGCATGGGGCGCGGGGCTCCGACGAGATTGGAAGGCTTGCAGCAAACGCAGCCTTAGGCAATGCCTGGGATTTTCCTATTGAAAAGAGTCGTTTCACTCCGATTTTGACAACTGCTGAAACTCCAATTAGAATGGAATCCAAACCTCCTTTTGGGCTTTGCTAAGGATCGAATATGCAGCCAAATTGCGTGAAGTTGACCGATTTAAAAGCTTTTCGATTCCACTTAGAGATTACCCATCAAGTCGATGATTACATTTTTCTAACGAAAATCTATTACGAGGATGTCGATTTATTTCGATTGGGTGAGCAATACGATCTAAACAAAATTTATGCCCACATCGCTATTTGTGAAACATTAAAATATTGTTCTTTGTTTCCTGTTAAAATAGATTTCAGCATTATTTCTTCACTTATATCTCCTGCAACATTAGAGTTTTTTTTACAAGTTTTCCAAAAAGGTTATGCTCAATGCAAATATGAAAATCAAATTGGCAATAGGTATCAGCCTATTTTCATTCATCAAGAATTGTCCAATGACTTGATTACTATACCCCTCTTTCATTCTGAGGAATCCATTTTAGTGGGGAATGGCGGAGGAAAGGATAGCTTTCTAGCGATGAAGCTGCTTGAAAACGCCCAGCTCCCTTACTCGATCTACCAATGGACACGGCCTGAATACGGCCGCTCGCAGTATCAGCACGAGCTCTGTTCCAAGCTGCTGCACCACGCTTCGCCGTTTAAATCCCACAAAGTTTCTGTTTACGACGATTTTACTGAAAGTCCGTTCATCAAACTTTATTATCCCCATCTGAAAGGAGCATTTACGCTTGGGATTCCTGAATCCATCTTCGAAGCGTTGCCGGTCCTCCTATCTCACCAGCATACGGCTTTATGCTTTGCCAATGAGAAAAGTTCCGATACGGGAAATTTGTATTGGGAGGGGATTCAGGGAGAAGTCAATCATCAATGGGTAAAAAGCTTGGAAGCCGAACTTTTTTTTCAGAATTTTATCGATCAATGGATTGTAAATGGTTTTAAATTTTTCAGCATTTTAAAGCCTATCTACGATTATCGAATTTTTAGCCATCTTGCCAATTATCCTGAATTCATTAAAAACTCCCATTCCTGCAATGTCGACAAACCGTGGTGTAAAAAATGTCCGAAGTGCGCTTACGTTTGGCTTGGCTATCTCGCCCATTTTGAAAAATCGTTGGTGGACCAGATTTTTGGGACAACTCCTTTTGATGACGAAGATCTGATCATTCATTACAAAAATATGACGGGCATAGAAGGGCATCGCTCTTTTGAATGCATTGGCAAGATCGAAGAATGCCAGTTATTCATGAAAAAATGCCTGGAAAAGGGGCTACAAGGAAAGATGCTCGATATTTTTAAGAAAGAAGTAATGGGAGGGGATAAAGATTGGAAATTGCTTGAAGAGCAATTGAACCAGGTTCATTCCGCACATAATATTCCTGAAAATTTTTTCCAAAAACTTAAAGCGTTTATTTAGAGACTGCCAAAATCGAATCGACAACATAATCGAGATTGTCCTGATTCAGCCCGCAGACATTGATTCTGCCATCGCTTGTCATGTAGACCGCATACTGATCGATGATCCGTTCTACCTGCTGCTTGGAAAGCCCTGTAAAGCCAAACATCCCCCGCCCTTTTTTCAGATGGGTGAAATCAACAGTTTTGCATCTCTTCATCAATCGATCATTCAGTTCTATGCGCATTGTATGAATTCGATTCCTCATTTCACCCAGTTCCCCTTCCCACTTTTTTTTCAGGGAGGAGTTTTCCAAAATCGATCCGATGATCCTGGCTCCATGCATGGGGGGATTCGAGTAGTTGGTGCGGATCATTTGTTTGACGCGGGAAGTGATGTGTTCTGCAATATTTGCCGATCGTGAAACGATGAAGAGGCATCCGGCGCGCTCCCCGTACAAGGCGAAATTTTTTGCATTGGAGACGGCGGCTAAAAATTCTAGATCATTTTGAAGAAAATGGCGAATCGCCTCTGCATCTTCTTCAATTCCCACCCCAAACCCTTGGTAGGCAAAATCAAAAAAGGGAATCAGCTTGTTTTTCTTAAAACAACTACAAATCGCTTTCCACTGTTCAGGGCTTGGATCGCAGCCTGTGGGATTGTGGCAAGAAGCATGAAGAACGACGATCGTGCCGCCAGGCAGCTTTTCGAAACAGTCCATCATATTTTTAAAGTCGAGTTGGTGGCTCTTGAAGTCGTAATAAGGATAGCTCTCAACTTTGAGGCCACAGTCTGCAAACACCCCCCGATGGTTCGGCCAACTCGGCGTGGAGATCCAAATGGGGTGTTCAGCCTCTTGTTTAAGAAAAGTGCCCCCGATTTTTAAAGCTCCTGTTCCTCCGACAGTCTCAAAGCAAGCAATCCGTTTTTTTTCCTTCGACCACATTTCTTTACCAAAGACCAAATCTCCCATCAAATCGAGATAATGGGGTTCCCCATCGATAGGGAGGTACTCTTTGCTTTTTTCCAAATCCAACAAAGCCGCTTCCGCGGCTTTGACACAACCTAGTACAGGCGTTCTCAAATCCTGCGTCTTATAAAGGCCAACGCCGAGATTCACTTTCTCCGGCCGGGGATCTTTCTCAAATGCAGCAGTCAATCCCAAAATAGGATCAGGCGGCGCAAGCGCTACTTTTTCGAAGAAGGTCATGTTGGGTGTCTCCATTCGGCACTCTACAACAATCTTCGTTTTAAAGCCTACTGGCCCGACACCTTTTTCTGGATGGACAACTCATCAGACGGACTTAAAAAAAGTGGAAATAAAAAAATTATGTTGATAAGTTCCCAAGGAACCAAAGTTTTTACTTTCTAGGAGGTTTTCGATGAGAACTATTATATCTTCTTTGTTTTTCCTGTTCGCTTTCATGTGCAGTACATCTTATGCCAATGAAAACAATTTTGTCCTGGTTGGACAAAATAACAGCGAAGAGAAGCCAGCATTTATTCTTCAGCTTTTTGCAGAAGAGTTAGATCAATACTTTCAGATTAATGAAAATGGTGAAGTATACTTGAAAGCTGATAAAGTCATCGCCATTCCCAAAGAAGCTTTAAGCCATTTGGCAAATGTGAATGATTTGGTCAATTATTCAAAAGAGAATGATGAAACAGAACGAGTCAAATGCACAAACTGTGGAACGAAATATTGGGCCACTACCGGAAATCGCCATTGCCCAAACTGCGGGCGATATAATTGATCTGTTTGAATTGCCCGACTTGTCTCGCAGCTCGCGGATGAGTCGGGTTAATATCATCATGGCTATTTGGTTAGCCATTCCAACGCCACTTCAACTTCATCCTTGCTTTTGTAAAGCTCCTTGATCTTCCTCTGTTCCTTTTTATATTGTTTGATTATCTTCTTGTCATTCGGATACAACCCCTTTCTTCTAAACATGGGCAGCATAAAATGCTGGGGATCGGGGTATGCAATATCTTCTAATTGAGAAAATTGCGAAGGTAAAGATCGCACAAAGTCTCCCCTTTTGTCTTGGGATTCTTCATATTTCATCCACCATTTAAAAAACCAGGCATTGTCTTGACCAAAGCCTAAAATTATCCCTAGAAGAGCTTGGTGGGTATGTATTTTATTCCAAAAACTGGACTCGGCATTTTCTACGTCAAAAACAACCTGGAATGGGTCGAAATCATATCCCAGCTCCCGACGAAAAATTTCGTAATGTTCTAACAGCGTCCTCACAGTCGTTTCAATATTTACAAAGTACAATGTTTCTGTCTTATCATTTAAACGAAACTTCCCAAATAAAAATTGGCGTATGGGAAGGCGCTGCCTAATTTCTTCCCATTTTTTATAGTTCGCAATGAAATCATAGCGAGGTTTATAAAATCGAATTTCTTTTTTTTCTTCTTCTGGAAGAGACTCGTAATATTTTTTCCATTCAGCTTGTTCCTGTTCGGTAGGTGGTTCTTGAATTAAAGCGATTGTAACCGGCTTGGTGCCAAAGAGGGTATAGGCTCCGCCATTTTCAAAAAGAAAATCGCGAAAAAATTCCATTAGGCTATTTTTTTCATCATCAGACAAATGGAATTTCTGAGAAATGGATTCCTGAGGTTTACTCGCTGAA
This sequence comes from Verrucomicrobiota bacterium, assembly GCA_903970455.1. GTDB lineage: Bacteria > Chlamydiota > Chlamydiia > Chlamydiales > Rhabdochlamydiaceae > CAJCIW01. Next base: position 9,204 of record CAJCIW010000194.1, read on the forward strand.
TTGAATGCCCAGGAAAAAGAAAAAAATATGAGGAGAAGAAAAACCAA
>CAJCIW010000195.1 GCA_903970455.1 Verrucomicrobiota bacterium
ATCGACGAGCGCAAGTGGCATTGTATTGGTTTAATACTATGCCACTTGCGCTCGTCGATTTGTCGGCAGCTTTCACGCAGCTCAAATAGGAAGTTATTTACTGCGATTGGTATTATTCAGATTCTCTGTTAGGCGCAACCCTGTGATTCTTAGAAAATTATCCTTTTTATTGCATAAATATGCTGTCTTTGCGCATAATATTCAGCATTATGTGCCAATTGTTGATTAAAAATTCAGTCCTTTCTTCCCGTTTGTTCGTCCGGCGCCGCCTCCGGCGCAGCTAATCCCTTTTCATTTTTTCACGTAAATTTTTTTTAAATCAAAAAACATCAAGGAATAAACATATGTCTACTATTAACAACGCAACGCCTTTTCACGCAGGGCCTTTTCCAAACAACGATATTTTGCAATATTGTATGCAGTTTGTAAAACCTACTGAAATCGCTTCATGCGCCCAAGTTTGCAAGTCTTGGGAAACCACTATGCAGCTATCTAGCCTCTGGTGGCACCTGTTTGATCAAGAAAAAATCCCTCACGTTGAAGGCCACGATCAAACGACAGCAATGCAAGACTTCAAGTTGATCTACCCAATGACCTATAGCAAGAAAAACATGGCTTGCCTGGGAGAATTTATCGGTAGTGTGCCGAACCTCAGCCAAGAGGTTTTTGATACACTGATGACAGGAATGGACCCTTACGAACCTGAAAAAAAAATGAGCAAGACGTTTGTCGTTGTCGTTGAGCCCACGCACATCCTTAGGTTATTTCATCAAGCTTTGTTCGATGATCTTGTCAAAAACGGAGATTTCGATGTAAAAACAGCAGCGATCGACAGCCTTAAAGAAAATGGGTTGATCATTCCTTACTCGGTTAAGAACTTAAAGATATTAGGCGAGCATCCTCTTAATAAAAAAGGAAACGGGCTTGTTTTCAATTCCAACAGTCTAGCCATTTTGGACCAATATAATACGATTGCAAAAACAGTCAATTTGTCCATTATGCGTTTGGAAGTCCCTAAAGAAAGCTTAAATTTGCCTTATCTTAAACAAAAAGAACTCTTGAAAAAATATGGGCAAGCGATGGCTCCATTATGCACTCGACTGTATTTTGATCTGGGAGAGGTTTTGACTAAAGGCACTTGCCCGGATAAGAAAGCAGAGCCTCTCTCGAGCTATACATGGACTTCGGATGAGTTACAAACCGACGCTAGTCATTCTTTGATTTTGGGTGGTTTTTCTCCCGATTCCGGCCTGGACTTCATGCTTGACGAGATCAATAGCACTGTTCATCCCAGCCTTGGCTCTGTACCGTACGTTAACGCAAAGGTAGTGCTGCAGGGAAGTCCCTAGCCGATTTTTTCTGCGGTGCGGCCAGCGAGGCGCACCGCAAAAAAATCTTGTCTTTCTGGAAAATCAGGCGAGATGATACGCTCTCTATTATGAAGCATTTGAATTTCTATTTTACCTGCTCAGCCGCCTCCCCCTTCTCAGCACCGCAAAGGTGCTGTAATTAGTTTGTTCTCCCTAATTTCTAAAACCGCCCAAAAGAACTAAAGAGAAGGGATTTGTATGGATGTAAAAGGGCTGCTTGAAAGTTTTAGCCATTATTTCACACTATGGGCCGTTTTCCCGGCGATCCTTGGCGTCGGACTCTATCTGACGCTGAAGCTGCGCTTCGTTCAAGTTTCGCAGCTCAAAAAAAGCTTTAGCAGCTTGACGAGCAAAAATCTGGAAAGCAAAGGGAATATCAGCCGTTTTGCCGCCCTCTCCACGGTGTTGGCGGGAAATTTTGGGACGGGGAATATTTCCGGGATGGCTGTGGCCATTGCGACAGGGGGACCCGGTGCGCTGGTCTGGATGTGGGTCATGGCTTTCTTTGGGGCGGCCATTCAGTATGCAAGCTGCATTTTGGGGATCTCCTATCGCCGGAAAATGGGAAATAATGAATATGCAGGCGGTCCGATGTATTATTTGCGCGATGGCCTCGGCTATAAAAAATTAGCTATGCTCTTTTCCGTCTTTGCGATTTTTGGGGCTGTTACCGTCGGCAATTTTGCGCAGATCAATTCGATCGTGCTGCCGCTGCAAAAAATGGGTTTTAATCCACTGTACACCAGCCTTGCTATTGCCGCGATGGTCGCCTTTGTCATCTTGGGCGGGATCAAACGGCTATCGAATTTCGCTTCCTTGATCGTTCCTTTTAAAGCCCTTCTTTATTTGGGGACTGCTGCAGTGATCATCGGCATGAACTACGATCGAGTTGCGGATGCGTTGGGCCTGATGGTCCGGCATGCTTTTGGCTTTTCCGCTGCTGCTGGCGGGATCATGGGATTCAGCGTTGTAAAAATGATTACCACAGGTTTTGACAGGGGACTATTTGCCACCGATGCAGGGACGGGGATCGTCCCCATTCTGCAGGCCGATGCCCGGTCCGATCATCCTGTCATGGACGGTATTGCGACCCTTGTCGCGCCGCTCATGGTCATGATTGTTTGCACGGCGACGGGCCTCGTGATCATTTTGACGGGGGCTTGGTTAGAGCCCGGCCTGCAAAGCACCAACATGGTCACGTTTGCTTTTTCGAAAGGCCTGGGCACGCCTGTTGGCGGCTATATCGTCGTCATCGCTCTCGTTTTTTTTGCGTATACGACGATTTTGGCTTGGTCTTATTGCGGCGAAAAAGCTTTAGAATTTTTAGTCGGTCCCGAGAAACGAAAATGGTTTCGCTACACCTTCATTGCCCTTGTGCCTATCGGAAGCGTGATGCGCGTCGATGTGATCTGGACGCTGGCCGACATCGCGATCACATTGATGCTGTTCATCAACATCATCGGGGTGACGGGCCTTTCCCGGCAGGTCATCGATTCGAGCAGAGAGTTTAAGGCATCGTTGCCGGTAGAAGGCACATAATCTGTTCACTTTCTTAGAAGGATCGGATGAACGGAGTCTTTGAGCATTTCATTGTATACATAGCCAAGTTTTTTTAAAGCCGCGGCATGGGGATCATGCGATCCTGCCCGGAACATCGTTTTTTCCGTCGCATACACGATCATGAAAAAATTAAGCCCGCAGGTTGCAAACAGATGAGGCCAAGGCAGAGAAAAGGAGGGAGAAATGAAAAGGGCGCTGCCGCTTTTAAGAGGCATGGGGAAAAAAGTGGGAGGAGAGGGGAGATCTTGAAGTGGTAAAATCAGCCCGCCTGCAAGAGGGCTGAGGCAGGAATTCTCTTGAAGAGAGGAAGGAACATCGTACGGCGACGCTGCTGCGCAATTGAACATGGAGAAGTATTGGTCAAAGCCATAACGAAGAGGAAGCGTTTGAAAAAGTTCAGAGGCGACCGTTGCAAAAGCATTTTTATGGGTAATTTTTTTGATTTCTTCGTTTTCTCGCCAAAGATCGTAGCCTGCGTAGTAGATGTCAGGAGCTGTCTTTTCTTTGAGTTTGGAGGGAGAAAATTTTAGCCGCTTGGAAACGGTGTCTTCGGCGTTTTTCTTGAGAGAGCTCACTTGATCGGCAGGAAGAATATTTTCGAATTCAATGTAATTGTTTTTCTTAAAAAATTCTCGATGATCAGCAGTGATGGCAAAACGCATAGAAGAACCTATCCCAGAATTCGAAAGGTTTGATTTTTGAAGGATTTTTTCACAGATTTTAATGCCGATTCGCAGGACATAGTTGAGCAACTAGGGCAAGAAGCGGCATTAAAAGGTGGGGAAAAAGACTTAAAAAGCATGTTTTTCCAATTCTGGGATAGGTTCAAGCTACAAATGGTGAAGACGTTCAAGAGCTAAAGTTGTTTTATCCTGGGTTGTAAAAGCAGAGAGTCGGACATAGCCTTCTCCCTGCGATCCAAATCCCCTTCCAGGTATGGAGATCAAATGACATTTTTTCAAGAGGAGATCAAAAAAATCCCAGGAAGACGTTCCTTCCGGTGTTTTACACCAAATGTAAGGAGAGTCGATCCCGCCGTAACAAGTAAATCCGAGTTTCTTAAGCCCCTCTTTCAAGCGCGTCGCCTGTTCCAGATACAAGGCAATTTGCGCGCGCGTTTCTTTTTGACCTTCTTTTGTATAGACAGCTTCTGCGCCCCGCTGAATCGGGTACGCCACCCCATTGAATTTCGTCGCTTGGCGCCGGTCCCAATAAGGATGAAGGGATAAAAATTTGCGCCCAAGCTTAGCTTTAACGGTTTTGGGAAGGATTGTATAGGCGCAGCGCAGGCCGGTAAATCCAGCCGTTTTCGAAAAGCTGCGGAATTCAATTGCGCATTCTTTTGCCCCGGGGAGTTCATAAATGCTGCGGGGAACATCGGCAGAAGTAATGAATGCTTCGTAAGCATTATCGATGAGAAGAAGCGCTTTTTCACGAAGCGCATAATCGACCCACCGCTGCAGTTCACTCCGGTTCATCGCCATCCCTGTCGGATTGTTGGGAGAGCAAAGGTAGACGAGATCGCAATGCTCTTGCGGCGGCACAGGGGCAAATTGATTTTCCGGAAGGCAGGGTAAAGAGATAATTTTTTTTCTTCCGGAGAGAATGGTCGAATCTAAATAAGCAGGGTAGGTGGGATCGGTAATTCCAACCCCACTGGAAAGACTGAATAGATCCAGGATATTGACGGTATCGCTGTTTGTTCCTTCGGAAATAAAGATCTCATCCGGAGTCATGCCGAAGGGAGAAAATTCATTTTTCGCAATAGCCTCGCGCAAAAAAAGATACCCGTTATGCGGACCATATCCCTTCATCCCTTTTTCCGTTGTCATTTCCAGGACGCTGTCAGTGATCGCCTTGCCGATCGAGGGCGCCAAAGGAAGGGCGATATCGCCGACGCCGAAATTAAGAATTTGAACATCGGGGTGTTCTTCTTTTAACTCAGCGAGCTTCTGGTCGATGATGGGAAAGATGTATTCGCGCTTTAATTGCTTAAAGTGGGGATTTAATTTGATCATAGGGTTCCCTCGACTTT
>CAJCIW010000196.1 GCA_903970455.1 Verrucomicrobiota bacterium
GGTTTGGGTAACGCTAGAATAGGTGGACTGCAATTGAGAAACAGGGAGTGTGAAAAGAGGCTTTCCATCAAAAGCGATTCCTACAACGGGACCTTCTTCCTGGCTTAGAGCCTCTTTGAGCCGAGGATGAGTGGAAAAATGAATCCTCGCAAAATCATGGGTATAAAGAATGGCATTTCCTAAAAGAGGGAGCAGTTGAACTATCCCTCTGGAAAAATTCTTAAATGCATTCCAGAACTGGCTGTTTTCAGTGAAGCAGGTTCCATTTTTCAGTTCTTGAAATAGGATTTTCGCTGCTTTTTCAATTCTTGGCAAAGCAGTCACAAAATTCGCTGGAGAGTGTCCCATTTCATTAATGATCTGTTCATCGGCTATCGTTATTTCACCTGGATTCCTGCTCCATTTAATAAAAAGAGTAACAACATCGGGTTGATCTTGAGTTCCCGTATAATTACTAACAATAGGAATCCAATAGTTACTTGTAATTGCTTGAGTGTTAATTGTCATAAATTAAACCATTTTAAAAATTTATGATATTATATTATTTGTGTTTGTTTTTATTCAACTAAATAAAATTTTTGATGCAAAAAGCGGGCTGCAACTTGAATTATTTTTTTAAAAATTCTGTTGCAAAAAATCGAATCGCCCAGTATCTCCTTTTGAGAATATTTTAAGTAGGCCATCCTCTTGACCATGAGTAAGAAATACAAAGACACCTTTACCGTGATGAATGAAAAAGGGCTCCATACGCGGCCATCCACGGAATTGGTCAAATGCGCTGCCGCCTTTAAGTCCAATGTGATGCTGACTTACCAAAGCTACACGGTCAACGCGAAATCTTTATTGGGAATCTTAATGCTCGCCGCATCGCGGGGATCGAAAATTCAAGTCTCTGCAGAAGGGGAGGACGCCGAAGAAGCCGTCAAGTCGATTCTCACTCTCGCTCGCAACAAGTTCAATATCAATTATTAGACTTTTACTCCTCAACAGCCACGGCTTTTTCGAGAATTTCTTTCCGGCAGAAGACAGGGATGTTGTTCAGAAGGGCCAGCGTGATGCAATCGCTTGGCCTTGCGTCAATCTCTAAAATGGTTTTTTCTTCTCCTAACGTTTGCTCCAGGTAGAGCCTGGCAAAATAGATAGTGTCTTCGATGTCTGTGATGACGATCTGCAGCGGTTTGATGCCGAAACCGCGGAAAACGGCGTTGATCAGGTCATGCGTATAAGGGCGCGGTTTGTTCTCCTCGGTCAAATAAATCTGGATATTTTTCCCCACGGAAGGATCTGTATAAATCGCAAACCGTTTCTGGTCCGTCCCTAGAATGATCACGGTATAAGAGCGCGACTGCATGATCTTGTTAAACGTAATAGGAACAAGTTCTGAAGCCATGTTATCCCTTTCGTTACGGTTTTATGACGACCTGTCCATCCGCAAAGCCGACAATGACTCTGCCTGCGAAATTAAAAAAAAATCCTGTGTCGACAACACCCGGGATGTGGATCAACGCCTCGTGGTCCAATTCCGGTTTTTCCCGCGGGGAGTCTAACTGGATGTCGACAATGAAATTGCCGTTGTCGGTCACAAACATGGAACCTTCAGCGGTTTTCCGAAAGACACCCCGGTAACCTGCTTTTTCAATGTGATGAAGGATGGAATTTTTAGCAAAGGGGATGATCTCTACCGGCAATTTTCTTCTGCCAAGCGCTGGGACAAGTTTCTCTTCGTCGACGATGACGATCATTTCCCGGCTCATCGCCGCAACGATTTTTTCCCGTACGAGCGCCCCCCCTCCCCCTTTGATCATCCGCTTTTGCGGATCGATCTCATCGGCTCCGTCCACTGTAATGTCCAATGAGACTGCCTTGTCGATATCGAGGAGGGGAATACCCCCTTGCTTGGCTTCCTTGAAAGACTGGTTAGAGCTCGCAATTGCCTGAATTTTCAGCCCGGCCTTGCATTTTTCGATCAACCGTTCGATAAAATAATGCACGGTAGAACCCGTCCCGAGTCCGACGAGCATCCCATTTTCAATCAGCTCTGCCGCTTGATATCCCACTGCCTTTTTTATTGAATCGGTAGACATAAGAATGTAAAAAAGCTATAAGTTCTAACTATATGCTTACATTACAAGATCTTTCTCAATATCTCCAGCAGCTTCTTTCACCTGCTGATTTTGCAGATCACTGTCCCAACGGCGTTCAAGTGGAGGGGAAAGAGGGGATTCGCAAAATGGCATTTGCCGTTTCTGCAAGCTTGGCAACGATTGAAGAAGCGGTAAAGAGGGGAGCCGATGTTTTGCTCGTTCACCACGGGATTTTCTGGAACAAAGATCCCCATCTTGTCATCGGCACGAAGAAAGAAAAGCTCTCCCGTTTGCTGAAGAATGAAATTTCTCTTTTAGCCTATCATCTTCCCCTCGATGGTCATCCAAAACTCGGTAATAATTGGAAAGCCGCCTTCGATCTCGGCCTGGAAGACCTCAACCCCTTTTTGCTGACCGGCAAAACAGCGATCGGCGTGAAAGGAAAAATGGATCCCATTTCTACAGAAGCTTTCCAAAAAAAACTCGAAGCTTATTATGGCCATCCCGCCCATGCAGCGCTCGGAGGAAAAAAAGAAATCCGCAGCGCAGCGATCATTTCAGGAGGAGGCCATCGCTATATCGATCAAGCCGCCGATGAGAACGTCGACTGCTTCATCACGGGGAGTTTTGATGAGCCGATCTGGGACATTGCCCATGAGCGCAAAATCAATTTCTTTGCTCTGGGACATTATTCCACCGAAAGAGTCGGCGTGCTTGCCTTGATGGCTCATCTGCATAAACAATTTCGCATTCCGTGCGAATTCATCGATCTGTTCAATCCATTTTAATCAGGCGACCTGCTCTGGCCTGCACCCTCCTGGAATACCCACTTTCATGATTGAATTTAATTCTTTACAGAAATAAGATGCGTCACTGGGATTGAATATCCTACATTAGGAGCGTACGATGGCCTCATCCAGTGAAAAAGAAAGAAGAAAATTGATCGCGGAAGAAAGTCCGAAGACGCGGAAAGCTCGAGAAAAATTGAAAAGACAGCTCGACGCCTTTGAAAAGAAAATCACCCCGCAGGCTTTGGAGAAAAAAGCCATTGAAATCCAGCGCTGGATCGCCCGTCATGCCTCTAGCCGAGTCCCTCTCAAAACAAAGAGCATTTCTCTCTTTGATGAGAATCAAAACGCCGCCGATCTCAGCCAGCGCGTCAGCCTGCTTGCCGACCAAATTAAGAAAGATTTCCAACAGAGCACAAAGGTGGAAGGGAATGAAATGATGAGCAAGCTGAAAAAAATGGTCACAAAAAATTAGAGCGTTCTGCCCTTATGGCTCTGGCATCAACTCCTTACTGCATCCAAGCTGGATGTTTTCTTTAATATCCAATCGCTCATCGTTTTCAGTACGACGGGAGAGGTTGTTTCCTCAAGCTGCGCATATTCTTTAATCGAACCCGTCTGACAGGTTTGGAACCCATGATTAATGTTTGGCAAGACCATCACGGTATAGTCCCGATGGTGAGCTTCTTTTAATATCCGCTCAATTTTGGTAAGATTTTGCTCGGCTACAACGACAAAATCCCGGTCCCCATTTAACGCTAAAATAGGAACTGCCACTTTCTTCAGAACATGACATGGATCATCGGAAATCCCATAGCGAAACCACGCTGAATTAACCATTTGAATTTGTCCATCAATCGGCCCAAAACACGCGGCGGCAATTTGATGCTCTACAGGTGTTAAAGTCTTCAGGTATTTTGCGAAACAGTCACGAATTTTCTGTTCAGCAATGCCTCGATTTTTCTCGTTTTTGACGATCGCGAAGAGGCGCTTGCGAAAAGATGAATTTTTCGCAATCGTCTCTTCAGCAATCCCATCAACACGTTGAAGCGATTCTTGCTGCAAAATTACGAAATCTTCCCAATTTACAGCTGGAGCAGCCATCAGTACGATGAAGGCAACATCTTGAGATTTTGAAGCTGCCAATGTCGCTGTCATTCCTCCTTCACTATGACCAATCAAACCCATCTGCTGCAAGTTGATCTCAGAGCGGGATTTTAAATACTCCACTCCAGCTAGAGCATCCTGTGCGAATTCTTCCAATGTCGCAGTTTCGTAATCCCCAGTCGATTTGCCACTGCTGCGTTTGTCATACCGCAAAACCGCGATCCCTTGTTTAGTGAGATGATCGGCCCAGACGAGAAAGAGTTTATGCCCAAATACCATGCAATTCCGATCAAAAGGAGCGGAACCATGCAAAAGAATGACGGCAGGAAAGGGACCTTTTGATCGGGGAAGTGTTAATGTTCCCGCTAAAGTGACTCCATCGTGAGGGTTTGTAAAGCTGACCTCCACTTCATCATACGGATAAGGCGTTGTCGGTTCTTGCGGCCGAGGTGAATTTGCAAATACAGACGAGATGAGAAAGAGTCCGCCGAGCAACACCCTTGGGAAAATTGTTAAGTGGCTACTCATATCAAAACCTCCAAAACCGCAAGTATTTCAAAATCCGTAGTTCCTCTCAACAGAATTTGTTGGTTAAAACTTCCTGTTCTCCTTGCGTAATTTATAAATACAATCTAAAATTTGTGCTAAAACTTAAGGTTCTCATGGATAATGTCATCGAATGTTTGAAAGAGCGCGGCCTTGTAGATGCCTTGACCAGCGAGGAATTGATCAAGCGGGTCGGATCCCCCATTAAATTATACTGCGGTTTTGATCCGACGGCCGATAGTCTGCATGTCGGCAATCTCGTTGGCATTGTCGTCTTGAGGTGGTTTCAAAAATTTGGACATATTCCCATTGTGCTTCTTGGGGGCGCAACAGGGAGGATTGGGGATCCGTCGGGAAAAAGCACAGAACGCCCCTTATTGGACACTTCGACGATCGCTCATAATGTGACCCGTATCCGCCGTCATTTTGAAAGCGTGCTCGACTTTTTTCATGCGAAGGCGAGGCCGGTC
>CAJCIW010000197.1 GCA_903970455.1 Verrucomicrobiota bacterium
TTTAAATTTGTCTTCGTAGTTTCCAATTTATCATAAGGCCGAAGTTGCAAAGTGCTTTGATGCAGTTGTTTCAAACCACTCACAAGTTGTCTCACCACTTCTATATTTTCTAGGTCTTTGGGGATAAGGTGTTTTCCTACAACGAAATCAGTGATCAAAGCCCGGCACTCGACATTATGGAAAATTAAGGAAGGCCCAAACTCATGGTCTGCAGCTAGTTTGGTCAGACTAGCAAAGCTCGTTAAATCGCAATCACCCGCATGGACGACATATTTTTTCGCATCAAAAGAAATTTGATAAAGGTTTCTCCCTGATTTGCCTTTCCTCAGAGAAGTAATCTCTATTTTTGAATCATTTTGATTTTTGAGGATTTCAATGGCTTTTTGAACAATATTTCGATCATTTACCTCAACTTGAAAAGAAGTTAATTATTTTATAACTAAGATGTGGATCGTATTTTACTGACATAAAAACAGGGGTTTTTATGTTGAATTATAACATAATCCTGTCGTTTATAGACAGAGGGATTCAAACTTTCTTCAGTTGAAGACGGGCCCAGATGGCGACGAGAAGAACGATAGCTGCAAAGACGATGTTAAAATTGATTGCGCTGTGAAACGCGGGTAAGAAAGACGTGCGAATCTCGACGGAGTGGAAAACAGCTGTGCTCGCTGCAAGCAAAATCGATCCTACAATATTCCAAATGGTGGCGATGGTGCCGATGGCTGCTCCAATTTTACGCGGGGTAATCACTTGATTGATTGCGGTGATCATTGCCGAATTGCTTAATCCCCAATTGATACCGAGAAGGAAAAAGGGGAGAATTAAAAAATATAAAGAGGTGTCGATTTGAATGACGCGGTGTAAGACAACAGCCAAGAAGGCAGCAATCGTTGAAAAAAAGAGAAGATTGGCTACGCCGAATCGTTTGACGGAACGGTTAAATACAAATGAAATCAACGTTTGGGCTGCCGGAATGACTGCGATAAGAACGCCGATATGAAACGCAGATAATTGGCGAAGAATCCGCAGATAAAGAGGATCGAAAAACATGAACACGGTAGAGACCACGCCTGCCAGAGCGCAGCTTAAAGCGGCCAAGACGATGAGTTTTTCCTTGAAGATATGCAGGTCGAGAAGAGGATTTTTTCTCAATTCATCGAGGATGATCAATGCGGCGAGGGCAGCGATGCCTATGCAGAGAAATACCCAGCCGGAAGTGGAAGTCCAGTTGTATTGGGCCCCGGCGATGATTCCATACATGAGTGCTCCAAGGCCAAAAATCAGAAAAAATAACCCTAGCCAATCCATTTGAATCGAGTGTTTTGTGTGAGAATGCCCTTTCAGGCTAAAGGAACAAGCGATAAGCCCGACGGCGATCAGAGGGAGATTAATCCAAAAGACCCATCTCCATCCCAAAAGGCTGATGAGGATACCTCCGAGAAAAGGACCGGCCATGAGCCCGAATCCCGTAATGCCACCGTAAATGCTGATCGCTTTGACGCGTTGGTATTCAGGGAAGACATCGGACAACAATGCAGCAGAAGCGATAAAAATAGTGGAAGCGCCGAGGGCCTGCAATCCACGAAAAAACACCAAGATTTCAATCGTTGGACTCAACCCTGCGCCAAGAGCGGCAATTGCAAAAATCAGGACGCCAAAATAAAAGACTCTTTTTCTTCCCCACAGATCGGCAAGTTTGCCGATAGCGATCATCGTCATGCTGAGAATAATCGTGAAGATGTTGGCTACCCACTGAAGTTGCAAAATATCGACATTTAAGGCCTTTTGAATAAAGGGAAGTGCTGTATTGACGATAGTCGCATCTAAAAAGGCTGTGAACGCCAATATCGAGACGCCTAATAATGCCCACCATCGAAAAGGGAATTTATTATCTGCCATAAACATTTTTCTTATGCAAAAAACGGTTTCTAGTCAACTTCTTCTATCATCCGCTTTTCGAAGATGGCGAGCAGGCGGGCGATTTCCGGGTCGGTTTCCCGAAAAGATTTGGGGGTTGTTGTGAGACGTTTTTTCTTCCCTTTCTTTTTCGAGAGAAAATGAAGGAATTCATCGATGGTTAATGTTTTAGCGCCGTGTTGACGGCAGCGTCCGGTCAGTTCTCGGTCGTTTGATACGATGGTCAATTGGGCGGGAGATTTTGCTACGGAGACTTCGTCGAAAATGTATTCATCCGCGGTTTGCCCTTTGTTCGTATAAATGATTTCCAACGTTTCGAAATGGCTGCGGGAGGGCAATCGCAGATGTTTTTCGGCCCCGTCGAAGACGAGGGTGACCTGGAGATGGAGTTTTGAGATGATTTCGTTAAGGTCTTCGATGAACGATTGGCGATATTGTTCTAAAGGGCCTTTTTTTTTACGTGTCCGAAAGAGGAGATTGTAAGCATCAACGAGGTAGTGCATTGTGCTCATTTAGAACAAATTCGAGCACGGGAAGAATTTTATCGAGGGCTTTGCGGCGATGGGAGATCCGATTTTTCGTTTCTTCCTCGAGCTCAGCGAAGGTTTTCCCATATTCATGTTTGATGAAAATGGCGTCGTAGCCAAATCCCAGGCTTCCCCGTTCTTTATCTGTGATCATCCCCTCCGAGACGCCTTTTGCGGTTTTTTTGATCCCTTCGGGAGAGGCAAGAGCGATCCAGCATTCGAAATAACCTTGGCGGGAGGACTCTTGGACATCGCGCATCGCGGCAAGGAGCTTTTTTCGGTTTTCTTTATCGGTGGCGTTTTCTCCAGCATAACGGCGTGAATGGACTCCAGGCTCTCCGTTCAATGCGGGTACGACCAAACCTGAATCGTCAGCGATGACCCACCGTTTTAAATGCTGCGCGGCATGGATCGCCTTTGCCACGGCGTTTTCTTCAAAACTGGTGCCTGTTTCGGTCA
>CAJCIW010000198.1 GCA_903970455.1 Verrucomicrobiota bacterium
TCAAATTAACCATTTTTTGCAATTATCAGAAGTCTTTAAATTATTTATATCTATCACCATTCGAAAAACCCCAAACCTTTCACATCTTAAAGCATTTAATACCAATAGCTTATGAATTAATGGGCTTCTTTCTTCAGCTGAACTGCAAATTATTTTCAAGGATTGGTATAAATATTGACTTAGGTATAAGGGATACCGCGATATACCGAAATGAGCTCAAAAGTTGGGAATTTGGCAAGCCTGCTTCGCACAAAGAAGGTCCGGGGGACCTTCTTTGTGCGAAGCAGGCGAGCGCAGCGAACCGGGCCGGAGGACGCCCTGAAATTGGGCCAGGCTTTGCGGGCGCGCCTGCTCCTCTTAGAAAAGAGCATGGAATTGCTCTTTTGCAAGAGGAGCAGGCGCGACTTGAACAAGTTGTGCGATACAGGTGGGCTCAAATTATGAACGCAAACTCTTAAATATCCTAATTACAATTCTTCAATTTAACCATAGGAGCATATTATGGCAATTGAGAGCAGATATACAACTACCGCTGGCAAGCTTGCCATCGGACAAGAAGCAGAAAATCTTCTTACCTCGTTAAAAGCGATCAAATATCAAGATCTTAATCCTGGAGGCAGGATATTCACTGATCCGGTAGCGGTGATGGTCTCCGTCGAATTGGCCAAAGGGAGCCTTGCTACCCTGTCGCGGTTAAGCGGGAAAGTGGATATTCGAGCATGCCGATGTATCGACAAGGCTCTTGAAAGAGCTAAGGAGAAACTTCAATTTACTGAGAAAGTGATGGAGTTTGTGTTGGATCAACAGGACGACTCCGTTCCTATAAGCGCCTCACGGGATCCGAGGATCGAAAAAATTCTAGCTAAATTAATCCAAATGCAACAAGCTCCCCCTCCTCTTGAAACTGAGCGCACTTTTGCCTTTGAAAAACTGAATCGATATTTTGAAAAGGCTAGTAGAGTTTATTGTGATCACTTACCAACAGAGATAGCTTTTGGACAAGCCATATCTATCATCGGCGAACTCAAGGTTCGAGTACTGCAAAGTGGTCCTCTGGCGTGCATCTTTCAACATCAACTTCTGAGCAATAAGCATAATCCCCATTACGAAGACCTGGCCAATGTCGATATATGCAAAAAAATGGCCGGCGCTTCTTATTCGATCATTTATCTAAACATGTCTATGTTAGATCCATATGAGGGTGAACGATTCAACCACGCTGCATTTGCACCGGTATCCGAGCTTCATGCCCATGAATGGACAGCTAAATGGATCAAAGAAAATCCATCGAAGAATACACTCTCTTTGAGTGATGCTTTAGGAGACTACTACGGCCAGTTTTTGATTGAAGTCCCTTTTACCGAGGGCATTCTTGCTAAAAGACCTGAACTGAGGCAAGCGCGGCTTTCTTATTCCTGCGACGCTCATCAGAAAGAAATTCAAAGAGAGCTTGACACCTTGATCGAGTTGAAGAACAGCGACAATAAACCTCTGGGCGTCTTCATTGAAATGGGCTCTCAAACGTTTGCCATTGTTTTCCATATTTCCGGCCGCATCTCTTTGTTCAATCCTTACGGATCTCAGGAAATGCTCGGGAATAATTTCTCGTATGAAGTCCATTTTGCCAATTCGGGACAAGCTGCCTCATGCCTCACAGCATTGACAGCAGAAATGGGGCCTAGTGACCGAATCACCTTTAGCCCTTATCACAACCGAGAAGGGAAATTTGAGACAGAGTCAACCGATTCAAGTAGCGAAGAGGACAACGACTTTATCGATGACAACAACGAGATGGAAAATGCACTTAAGGACTTCCTCTTTTAGAAACGGCGCCCGAGAGGGATGAGAGGAAGCCTTTCACGGCCTTATGAAAATTCCCCTATGGATACAACCGAAAGCCTTCGAAGAAGTTTTCGAAGCATTTCAGAAAACCAGTGGGTGATGTTTGACTTTATTGTTAAGAGCTCTTAGTTTTTTCGGAAGTTAAATCGAGGAGAAAAAAATTGAGTACAGCCGTCCAGCTTAATCTTACCTACGCCGTGGCAGAAGAGGCAGAAAATCTTCTTTTACAGGCAGAGATGCTAAGTGACCTGATTTTCACTAATGAAGGGACAATAGTCCGCATCGAGATCGCTAAAGGGTCTCTCAATACCCTCACCAACCTCTGCGCGAAAGTGGACGAACAAGCGCGTGAAAAGATCAAAACCCAGCTTCAAAAAGCTGAAAAAAAGCTCGTACTAGCCGAACGGAGAGTCGAGTATGTGATACGCGAAAAGGAAACCGGGTTGGACCCAAGAGTCGAGAAAATCATCGCCAAAGTCGAAAGTAAATGTTCTGCGATGACTGCCCAGACGCAAGATCCGTTGCCGATTGACACAAAGCTATTTCGTTGGCAGGAAAAGTTGGATAACTTGCTGTTGGAAGATCACAACCCCACAACAACCGTTGCCATTAAAAAGGGGATATCTTTGATCGATGACACCTACCTTCAAATCCTGCAAAGCTCACCCCACATCGTCAACTTCGAGTATTCACTGTGCAGTCAGAATAAAGACACCTATTACAAAAATCTGCTGGATCTTGCGAAATGCAAAAAAATGGCTTGCACCCGATTAGCAAAAAACTATCTCAATGTTGCTCAACGAAAATCACATGAACCCAAATTCTATTACATCGAAGAAGATGCCCACCTTTGGACAGCTGAGTTCATCCGATTAAAAAACCCTACCCATTTCATTTCTGTCGATGAGATGTTTTCTTGCCGATTTGATCCTGACTACCCTTTTAATTTTAGATTAGAGGCGGATGTATATCCCCTTATCGAAGTTCACTTCTCCGAGCTATTCCTCTCCAAACATAGAGAGATAAAACAGAACCTGATGTCTTATCCCCCTGAACCGGCGATCTCATATAACCCACGCGCTAGTGAAGAACAGATAGAAGGAAAGCTAGCGATATTGCTCCAATTGAAAGCTGAGGAAGGGCTTGAATCGATGGGCGCTTTCATCGAGATGACTCCTCAAACCTTGGCGATCGTTTTCCATTCCTCAGGTCGTATTTCAGTATTTAATCCTTTAGGGGATCAGGAAAACGAAAATTACTATGAAGTCAATTTTGGCAATTTGAGACAAACGGCAGCTTTTCTGAAGAAGCGGACAGCTGAAATTGCCCCGGAACAGCCGATCGCATTCAAGCCGTATTGTACTCCTTGGGAGACCATCACCACGCTCAATCCCTCCCAAGACCTTCATAGTTAAATCAATAGTGTGGGCACCCATCTGCCCACTCCTCTAAGATAACTTTCCAAAAAGATCCAACTGCACTTCATTGACAAAAAGCGATTTTAACGGTTCGAAGCTCATCCGATGGATGGGGCATGGGCCGTATTCTTGAATAGCCAGCAAATGTTCTTCTGTCGCATACCCTTTATGGGAAGCAAATTGATACTGCGGCCATTGTTCATGATAAGCCTGCATCAACTGGTCCCGCATTTCTTTGGCGATGATGGCGGCTGCAGCGATCGATTGGGAAAGGCTGTCTCCCTTGACAATAGCCTCCCCTGGAATCGGTGTGGGGGGCCGCTTATTCCCATCGATTAAAAGAAAATCGGGCTGTTGTTGCAGACGGGAGATGGCGATCGTCATCGCCAGAAGGCTTGCTTGGAGAATATTGATCCGGTCGATTTCTTTCGCGTCGATGATCCCGATGCCATATTCGATGTGAGGATCGGATAGAATTTTTTGATAGATGAGAGAGCGGTCGGAAGGGAGTAGCTTTTTGCTATCGTCGATCCCTTCGATGAGGGCGCCTTCAGGAAGAATGCAGGCTGCTGCGACGACGGGACCTGCCAATGGGCCCCTTCCGACTTCGTCGAGGCCTGCAATAGCCCGAAAGCCTCGCTCTCGGGCATTGCGCTCACAAGCCATCATGACTTCTAATCGCTTCCGTTCTCGCTGAGAAAGCGCGCCCATGACGACTCGATCTAAATATTACGTGGCTGGTTGATTTTCAGGAGCTTCGGCGTTCCCTTCTACGATGGAGCGAGTTTCTTTCATCGGGCCGATGTGCTCTTGAATTTTTGAAGCTTTTCCCGAAGTCCCTCGGAGATAGTAGAGCTTGCTTTTACGCACCTTGCCTGTTCTCGTGACTTCGATCTTTGCGATTTTAGGGCTGTGGATCAAATAGACTCTTTCGATCCCTGCGCCGTAGGAGAATCGATAAAGGGCAACCGTCTCAGAAAGGCCGCCGCCGCGTCGGGCAATCACAGTTCCTGTAAAGATTTGGATCCGCTCCTTGTCTCCTTCAACAATCCGTTGATGGATACTAATCGTATCCCCCACGTGGAATTCAGGGAGATTATTCTTAAGCTGCTCCGCTTCGATTTCCTGAATCACTTGACACTGTTTCATGTTCGTTTCCTCGTTTTGTTCAAATTAACCAGTTCGGCTGATCATTAGCCATATGGGTAACGATCAACCAGTTCGGGACGCACACGCTTCGTTTTCTCGAGGCCTTTTTGGATGCGCCATTTTTCAATTTCTGCGTGGTGGCCGCTTTTTAACACTTCGGGCACTTCCTTCCCTTCGAAATTTTCCGGTCGTGTATAGGAAGGCCCTTCAAATATACCTTGTTGGAATGTTTCCAATTGCGCCGCTTCTTCATGCCCCAGCACTCCCGGGACAAAGCGGAGCGCTGCATCGACGACGACAATAGCGGCTAGACACCCATTGGTCAAAACGTAGTCGCCGATGCTGATCTCTTCGTCGATCTCTTGTTCGATCACCCGTTCATCGAGCCCTTCATAGTGGCCGCACACCAGAATCAGATGAGGGAGCTTCGCCAATCTGGCTGCCGTTTCAGCGTCGAACACCTTTCCTTGCGGAGAAAGGTAGACCACATGGGAATCTTCCCTTTTCACATTGCGGATGGCCTGCGATGTCGGCCCGGGCATTAATACCATTCCCGGCCCTCCGCCATAAGGCCTGTCATCGACTTTACGGTGTTTCCCTTCTCCAAATTTTCGTATGTCGTGCAACCGGATATCGACGACTCCTTTTTCTATTGCCCTTTTGATCATGCTGACTTTGAATGGACTTTCAAAGTATTCCGGGAATAGGGAAAGGACATCAACCTGAATTAGGGGTTTAATTCGCTCAGAATCAGCATTCATTTCTCGATCTTCCTTCCCCTCCTTCTCAGAAATAGCGTCCGCGGCTATTCCCTTCGAAGAAGGAGAAGCAACCTCATCGAAAATCTCTGCTGATTCTGGGGAAAGAACCCCATCACTCAGGTTGTCGACCTCCATGCTATTTCTTGGCCGTCTTCGTCGCCGCTTTTTTCGTTTTTCTCCGTTTAGCGGTGTTTTTCACACGGCGTGCGTGCTCCTTGGCACGGATTTCTTTCATCACATCGGGGGCAACGCGTGCGATCAAACTTTGCGCGTTCGGCGTAATTTGCGCGCCTTGTCCGACCCAATAATGGATCCGTTGGACGTCAAGCTGAGAATCTGTCTTGTTGCTGAATGGGTTGTACCATCCGATCATCTCTAGGTATTTTCCGTCGCGCGGGTTGCGGATATCGGTGACGACAAGACGGTATGTTTGTCGATTGGTGCGTCCTTGTTGTCGCAAGCGAATTTTTAACGCCATAAATGCATTTCTCTCCTGTAAATTTTAAATATCCCACGGCATTTTGCCGCCGGCAAAGGGGACTTTTCCACCCATCATGCCGCCAAAGGGGTCTTTCCCTTTCTTCATTTGATTTTTGATGCCGGGCATCTCTTTGCAAAATTGCTTCAGCTTTTTAAACCCTTTCACCATCCGGTTGACATCGTCAATGGTTGTCCCACTGCCCAGAGCGATCCTTCGTCTGCGGCTGGGAACGAGTTCCACCAATTCCGTTCTTTCTTTCATCGTCATCGAAGTGATCATCGCTTCGATTTTATTGAACTCTTTCTCGTCAAAGTCGATCTCACCGAGGTTGGACATGCCTGGCAGCATCTTGAGCAAACTCTTGAACGAGCCCATCCGCTTGACCATGGCCATTTGCTTTAAGTAATCATCGTAAGTGAAAGCTGCTTTGAGGATTTTTTTCTCGAGGGCCTTGCTCTCTTCTTCGTCCATCGTCTCTTCAGCTTTCCGAACCAGGTTGATGACGTCGCCCATGCCTAGGATGCGGTCGGCCATCGAGTGGGGATTGAATGGCTGGATATCGCCGATCTTTTCGCCAATACCTTCGAATTTTAACGGTTTGTTCGTCACTTCCCGAATCGAGATCGCAGCGCCGGCTCTCGCACTTCCGTCGAGCATGGTCAAGATCGTACCGGAAATCTGGACGTGCTTATCGAATTCGACTGCCGTCTTCACAGCATCTTGGCCTGTGGCCGCGCTGGCAACAAATAGGATTTCTTGCGGTTGCACCGCGGATTTTATGTCGACGAGCTGCTGCATCAATTCTTCATCGATGGCCAGGCGCCCGGCGGTATCGACGATGAGTGTGTCGTATCCTTCCGTTTTTGCTTTTTGCAACGCTTCTTGGGCGACGCGGACAGGATTCTTTTCTCCTTCAATAGAAAAGACGGGGATATCGATTTGGGAGGCTAATTTCTTAAGCTGGTCGATGGCGGCCGGCCGTTGCAGGTCGCAGGCGGCAAGCAGCGTGCGCTTATTCGGGTGTTTCTTTTGCAAATAGGCGGCCAGTTTGGCGCAATGGGTGGTCTTTCCGGAACCTTGTAGACCGCAGAGTAAAATCACATGGGGCATCCCTTGCAATGCCAGAACAGACTCTTCCGTTCCCATTAAAGCGACAAGTTCTTCGTGCACCAATTTGATGAATTGCTCTCCCGGAGAGACTGATTTGATCACGGCGTCGCCGACAGCTTTTTCTTTGACGCGTTTGACGAAATTGCTGGTCACCGAATAGTTCACGTCCGCGTCGAGCAAGGCGAGACGCACTTGCCTAACGGCATCGGAGATATTCTCTTCGGTGAGGGTCTTTTTTCCCATCAAACCTGAAAACATCTGCTGGAATTTTTCTGTGAGCGAGCCAAACATAATCAATAATTTACTTGTTTCGAACCGCCACCCATCAAAGGCAGTATTCTTTTAAAAATTGTGACTTTATAGCATAGAGAGAAACTTATTCAAATTCAAGGAAAAAGAAGCGGTCTTTCCCCCCCCAATCTTTTTCCACGCGTGCGTTTTTCCAAGGGTTGCCAGAAAACAGCTTTAAAACGGCTTCTCCTTGATTTCCGCCGATTTCAAAAAAAATCTTCGCATGGGGATGAAGATAGTCCGGAAGCCCCTCGGCAAGTCTTTGATAAAAGGAGAAGCCGTCCTCGCCGCCGATTAACGCTTCTTCCGGTTCAAAGTCTTTGACGGAACGGTCCAGTGCAAGAAATTCTTTAGAAGATATGTAAGGAGGATTGCAGAAAATAACGTCTGCTTTTCTCCCTGCAAAGGGAGCGAGCAGGTCCCCTTTTAAAATTTCGACGTCAACCGAGTTTTTCTTCGCATTTCGAGAAGCAAATCGTAAAGCCTGATCGGAAATATCGGATAAACTGAGTTGTAAATGGGGGCAGGCTTTTTTTACTGCAATACCGATACAACCGGAACCTGTACAAATATCCCAGGCAGTCATCTCCCCTGAAGACCTTAGTGATTTGCATGCCTGGTCGACTAAAATTTCTGTTTCGGGCCGCGGAATCAAAACGGCGGGCCCCACCTCAATCGCACAATCATAAAACGGCACTTCCCCAGTCATGTATTCGATCGGCTCCCCTTTTCCTGCGCGGCTAAGAAAACCTCGCAGTATCTCGAGCTCCTTTTCTTGGATAGGCTGATCGTGCTGCATGTAAAGATCGAGACGCTTAAGCTTAAGCGCATGGGCAAGGAGATCTTCGGCATCGCGGCGATAGCGAGGACACCCTTTCTCTTTTAAAAACTGCGCGGAAAGGGTCAAGATCTCGGCGACTGTCTTCATAAGCTTCTATCGCCGACAGCAGCGAGCTTTTCTTGGTAAAAATGGGCGACAAGGGGCTCTGTAAGTTCATCGAGCTGCCCATCCATGATGAGATTGAGTTTGTATAAGGTCAGTTCGATCCGGTGGTCCGTGATCCGATTTTGAGGAAAATTGTAGGTGCGGATCCGTTCGGAACGATCCCCTGTCCCCACTTGAGTAGAGCGCAAAGAGGCCATCTCTTTTTCGGCCTTGAGACGTTTTTCGTCAGCGATCTTGGCGATCAGCAAACGCATCGCTTTTTCTTTGTTTTTGTGCTGGCTGCGCTCTTCTTGGCAGGTGACGACGGTGCCGGTTGGAATGTGCGTAATGCGAATCGCCGAATCGGTCGTGTTCACATGCTGGCCTCCAGCTCCTGAAGAGCGATACGTGTCGATTTTCAGCTCTTTTTCATCCAGGACGACTTTTTCCTGTTCATCAGGCTCAAGCAGAACCGCAACGGTGACAGCGGAGGTGTGCACGCGGCCTTGCGCTTCCGTTTTTGGGACGCGTTGCACCCGATGGGTCCCTGCTTCGTATTGCATTAACCTGTAAACATTATGGCCAGAAAAGACCATCACGTATTCTTTGAAGCCGCCCTTTTCCGATTCTGCGCAAGAAAGCAGCTCGTACTTCCAACCCTTTTTATCAGCATACTGCTTATACATGCGCACACAGTCGCCGACGAACAAGGCGGCTTCATCCCCGCCTGTTCCAGCGCGGATTTCTAGAATGAGATTGCGGCTATCGCGTGGATCGGGAGGAATGAGAAGAGACGCCAGCTCCTGGAGGGTAGTGGCAATTTTCGCTTCAAGCGCGGGGATTTCCTGGCGGACGACTTGAAGAAACTCAGGATCTTTTTCTGTCTTGAGAAACTGCTGATTTTCTTCAAGCTGTTTGTTGAGCGACTCATAACGCTGCCAGTAGTCTTTGACTTCTGCCAGGTATGAGTGCTCCTGAGCAAGCTCGCGATATTGTTTTTGATCAGCGAGCACATCCGCTTGTCCAAGCAGCTCTTCGACTTTTGCGAATCGCTTCAAAAGTTTGCGGATCTGCTCGTCCATCTTTTCTTAGGAAGGTTTTTTCTTCGTTTTTTTCTCAACAGTCTTCTTGGAAGCTTTATCTTCCTTAGATCCTTCCTTTTTTTCTTCTTTTTTCTCAACTTTCTTTGCGTAACGTTTTACGAATTTGTCCACGCGGCCTTCAGAGTCAATGAACTGATTGCTGCCTGTAAAGAAAGGATGGGAAGCAGAAGAGACCGGGACTTTGTAGACAGGATATTCTTTTCCTTCGTACACCTCTTTCTCCTTTGGCTGCAGCGTTGTGCCGCAAATAAAACGAAACCCTGTTGAAGAATCCACAAACAACACTTCCTGGTATGGAGGATGTCCTTCTTTTTTCATATCCTACTCCTTATAAATCGATTGAAGTTACCAGTTAACCTTAACCCTTTTTAAAAAACAAGGGGTGATTTTTTAGAGGATGCAACCGTCACGATCTACCTCCATTCTCAGAAAAGGAAAAAAGCATAATAAAACTAAAATTTAATTGTCAAACTTCAAAC
>CAJCIW010000199.1 GCA_903970455.1 Verrucomicrobiota bacterium
ATTTAAATTAATCTTTTCAAAGTTTTTTTTGAATGATTAGCACCGAAGGAGCAAGCCGTCGATGAGGAAAAGTATGATGGCAGACATCCCAGCGATCAGAAGGCCATCGGGACAGCTCTTCCAGAAGAGCCTTTTCCTCCAGGGCGCCCTCTGCGTGGCCCGGATAGCAAGTGATCGATATCGCCCCGCAGGGGAGGATGATCTCTGAAGCGTTGCTGACACTTATTAGTGTGCTTTCAACCCTTGTCGTCATATTCTTATTTCCCCCAGGCAAATAACCTAAATTATAAACAATAAGTCTGACCGGCTTCTGCATCGCAAGTAGGGGAAAAGTCTCATGGGACTGGCAAAAAAAATGGACACCCGTCATCGATTCCAAGCGTCCTTCCGTCTTCGCAATGGCCTCGGGCTGAATATCTATGGCAATGACCCCGCCTCCCTTTAAAACTTCCGCAAGTTTAAAAGTGTCACGCCCATTGCCGCATGTCGCATCGATGGCCCAATCTCCGGGCTGAAGGATTTTTTCCCAATACTGGTGGGCAAGGGCGATATGGGGACGAAAATGCATGCTCATCGTTTTCTTAATCTAATGAATCGGCTATTCTATACTTAAAAATCGTCAAATGGAAACAGATATTCTAATCATCGGCTGTGGCCTTGCCGGATGCATGGCTGCCCTGGAACTTGCCGAAAAAGGCATCCAAGTCACCTTGCTCGGATCAGGCCCCACCGGGACCGAGTCGAATTCCCATTCCGCCCAGGGGGGGATTATTTTTCAGGGACTTGAGGACTCCAAAACTCTGCTCAAGGAAGATATCCTCCAAGCAGGGTGCGGGCTCTGCAACCCCCAAGCTGTCGACCAACTCATTCAGTGGGGGCCTAAACTTGTCCAAGAGGTGCTCATCGACAAATACCGCGTTCCCTTCGACCATGACGAAAAAAAACAATGGCGACTCGCTTCCGAAGCCGCTCATTCAGTGCCGCGCATTTTGCACCATCGCGACCAGACAGGAAAAGCGATCATGGCCGTCTTGCTCGAAGCCGTCAAAACATCACCCCATATTGCATTCAAGCCTAATCACACCGCCGTCGACCTGATCACGCTTTCCCATCACTCCAAAAAGTTGACCGACATTTATTTGCCCTCGACATGCGTGGGCGCTTACGTGATGGACAATGCCCAATCCATCGTGGAAATTTGTTTTGCAAAAGAAACGATCCTCACCACAGGAGGACTGGGGGAAATTTTCCTTCATACCACCAATCCTAAAGAAGCGCGAGGTGATGGAGTGGCAATGGCCTATCGCGCCGGCGCACGGATCATGAACATGGAATATGTCCAATTTCACCCCACCGCGCTCTATCTTCCTTATGAGCGGCGGTTTTTGCTAAGCGAAGCGCTGCGCGGCGAGGGTGCCGAGCTTTTGACCAGCAGTTTTCAACCGTTTATGCACAATTATCATGAAAAAGGCTCATTGGCCCCGCGCGATGTCGCCTCCCGTGCGATCTATCAAGAAATGCTCCGCTCCGAATCGCAACACCTTTGGCTCGATTTTACCAAAAAAGAGCCCTCTTATTTGAAAGACCGCTTCTCTGCTATCTACGGCCACTGCTTAGATAAAGGCTTCGATATGGCCAAAGAGCCTTTGCCGGTTGTCCCGGCTGCGCATTATGTGTGCGGAGGAATCGCCGTCGATGCAAAAAGCCGGACAACGATCCAACGATTGCGCGCCATCGGCGAGGTCGCTTGCACCGGTCTGCATGGGGCGAACCGTTTAGCTTCGACATCGCTTTTAGAAGCCCTCGTCTGGGCTAAATTGTGCTGTGACGATCTCTCGGAAAACATCGAACATCGAACCGATTATTTCCCGCCTGTCGACCCTTGGGTGATGAGCCACGAGACGACAGACATCGCTTTGATCCAGCAAGATTGGATGACCATCAAGCAGACCATGTGGAATTACGTCGGCCTTGTCAGAGATAAAGCACGATTGAATCGGGCCTACAAGATGCTCATCGAATTAAAATGGGAGATCGAATCGTTTTACGAGCGCTGCCGCCTGACACCCGAACTTTTGGGTCTGCGCAACGGTGTCCAAACAGCTCTCCTCGTCACGCAAGGGGCACTGCGCAACCGCAGCTCCATCGGCTGCCACTACCGCCTGAGTTAAGCTTCTTTTCCCTTGATGCAAATTTCTGTTTTGGACTATGATGCCTTACTCATGATTTAATTTTTTAGCGGGGTATTAGCTCAGTTGGTTAGAGCGCCACGTTGACATCGTGGAGGTCAGCTGTTCGAGTCAGCTATATCCCATATTTTTTAATGGAAATTTCTACAGATCCTCATCTTCTTCTCAATCAAACCGCTTCCGTCCTTTTGGCCGCTGCTGTTGTTGAGCTTTTTCCTCAGGCCCAACTGCAGGGAGGCTGCGGAACCTCAAAATATTTTTACTATGATTTTGTCTTGCCGTTCCCGTGCACATCGGATTCTTTGCCGCTCATTGAAGAACGGATGCGGCTGATCGTCAGGGAAAAGAGGGAAGTCCGCTCCACAGAAATGATGCCCTCCAATGCAGCTGCTCTTATGCGCCATCGCCGCCAATACCTTCTTGCAGAGCAGCTCTTGCTTCTCCGGCAATCGACTGTGCCTATGGTGCAAATAGGAGATTTTACGATTCCCTGCTCCGATTCCATTGAGGAAAATTTTGTTGTCCCTCAGTTAAAAATTCTTGAATGCCTCGATTTAGAAAAAAAGAGCATCAGGATCATCGGGGCAGCCGCCGAAGACAAAGACACCCTGAAAAAGATTGGCAAGCAGCCCACTCCCGGATCCCGTTCCCATCTGAAATTAGCCGCCGACATGGCTCTATTTTGTCCAGCTGAGGGAGAAGGCCTTTGGATGTGGCGACCAAAAGGGGAGCAGTTGAGACATCTTCTTCTCACTCATTGGCGGGAAGAGATGGTTAAGCAAAATTTTAATTTAATTTCGCAAAGCGGAGAAAATTTTCTCCTAAGCCATTGGAAATATTTTTCCCATTTTCATACTCCGAAGCTCGCAGAACTCGGTTGGGCGGCGAACCCCGAATTCAACAATCTTAGCGACGGCTTGCTCTCTCCCAACGCCTCCTTTGGCGACAGGGCGCATCTCTTCTGTACCGAGGAAAAACTTTTAGAAGAATGTATTTCGTCCTTGCGTTTCATCCTCAAAATCCCTAAAATTCTGGGTTTTGAGTTCGAAATTGTCTTATCGATTTCGAGCCAAGGCGCTCAAAAAGCGAAGGGGAAAAAGGCCGCCGTTCTCCGGCAAGCGCTGGAAGAAACTGGACTTGACTATAGCGTCGAAAAGCAGTATCGATTCGGGATATTAGCGAGCATCGATATCCGCTTTGCCGATTCTTTAGAGAGGAAATGGACAGGCCCTTCCGTGAGCTTTCCGGACATTGCGCATCCGCCGGACAAAAGTTGTGTTCTGGCGATTTCGCTGTTTGGATCGCTGGAAAGAATATGCGCCTTGCTGCTTGAGAAAAATGAAGGGTGGCTTCCTTTTTGGTTAGCGCCGGAACAGGTGCGGATTTTGACGGCAAGCCATCAATTGGGCTCTTTTGCGAAAGAAGTCGAAGAGGCTTTGAGGACCCAGGGCATTCGAATGACGATAGAGGCCGGAGAAGAAAAGTTAAAAACCCGTCTCTACCAGGCAGTTGTTGAAAAGGTTCCTTATGTCCTGCTGCTCGGCGAAATAGAAGAGAAGACAAAGACGATTGCCATACGAGTTTATGGAGAAAGTGAAGAGCAGAGATTATCCTTAGGGGAGTTCTGCGCGAGACTTCGAAAGATAGGAATGGTGAGTGGAAACACTGAATTTAAGAATTAATCGAGAAATCCGAGCCCCAAAAGTACGCGTCATCGATAAAGATGGCGGGCAAGTAGGGGTGTTGACGTTAGCTGAAGCGTTGGACAAAGCTGAATCTTCGGGGTTGGACCTCGTGGAGATCGCTCCTTCCGCGGATCCACCCGTTTGCAAAATCATCGATTTTGGCAAGTACCGGTATCAGCTGACGAAGAAAGAAAAAGAGCAGAAGAAGACGCAGCATCAAGTTAAAGTCAAAGAGATCAAGCTCAAGCCGAATACGGATGAGCATGATCTGGTGACTAAGATAAAACATGCGAAAGAATTTATTGCCAAAGGAAACAAAGTCAGGCTGACTTGTGTCTTCCGCGGCCGGGAAATGATGCATCCTGAGTTTGGACAGCGCGTCGTCCGACGCGTGTGCGATGACTTGGCAGATGTCGCCACTCCCGAATCGCCGGCAAAAATGCTCGGCCGGGCCCTATCGGTTGTGCTAGCCCCCGGTGGAGTGAAGAAAAAAACGAATAATGGAGTTTAACAGCCGTGCCAAAAATGAAATCAAACAAAGCTGTAGCGGCAAGATTTAAAGTGACCGGTAGTGGCAAATTAGTCCGACGCCATCCTGGCCGCCGCCACATATTGACCAAGAAGGCATCTAAGCGGAAGCGCCGTCTAAAGAAAGACGCCTTGGTCGACAAAGGACAAGTAAAAATGTATTCCCGCATGATGTTAGTGGGT
>CAJCIW010000200.1 GCA_903970455.1 Verrucomicrobiota bacterium
GATGTCGATGCCGTAAGCGCTTTTGGCGCCCAGCAATACAGCGGCAATCGAAAGGATCCCGCTTCCGCAGCCAATGTCGATAACGACTTTATCTTTAATTCTATCAGCCATCAAGCTGATGACCAGTCGGGTAGTGGGATGGGAGAAATCGCCGAAGCCGCCCCCCGGTTTAAGGCATAGAATGGGGCCTCCCAGATCGATGTGCGCTAATCCATCATAGAATTCAGGAGAAAAATTTCTCCACTGCTCTTCCCAATCAATTTCAGTCATTATTTGCCTTTCCAGAATGCGGGGACGAGAAGGACGAGCAGAATGAAAAATTCAAGACGTCCTAAAGCCATCCAAATGATGGAAACGATCTTTGAGAAGTTGGAAAGAAAGGCGCAACTTTCCGTGGGGCCGGCGGCAAAAAAAGAAAGGCCGTTGTTGTTGACCATGGAGGCAATCAGCCCTAATGCCGTTGCCATATCCACCCCATCGATCACCATAAGAAAAGTTCCCAGGACAGTACTGGTGATCAAAATCGCAAAAAAAACTAAGACGGTAATGGCTACTTTGTCGGAGATCTCCCGCTTGCCGATTTTAAGGCAGCGCACGGCATCCGGGCGGAAAATGGATTCGATCTTGTGTTTGATGACCCGAAACAAAATGAGGTGGCGGATCATTTTTATCCCGCCCGCTGTCGATCCCGACATCCCTCCAAAGAACATCAAGATTAGAAGCAGGACAAGTGTGGGTGTGGGCCATAAGTCGTAGTCGCCAATCGCAAATCCTGTCGAAGTCTGAGCGGAGACGGCCTGGAAAGCTCCATACCGAATCGCCTCTGCGAAAGAAAAGATCCCATTTTTTGACATGAGGAGGATCTTGGGGGTATGAAAAAGAAAAATAACCATCAGGAGCGCACCGAAGAACAGTGTCAGAAGGAACGCGAAAAACTCCGGCTCATAAATCCGATAAATTTTTCCGCGGATGCAATGGAAATATAAAGTAAAATTGATGCTTCCGAGAATCATAAAGATCAGGACGATCGTTTCTGTGCTCAGGGAATGGTAGGCTGCAAGCCCCTCGTTTCGAATTGTGAAGCCGCCGGTGGAAATTGTGGAAAAGGAAAGGTTCAAAGCATCGAAAAAACCCATCGAAGAATTTGTGACCATCAGGAGAAAAATCTGCAGCACGGTCAGACCTAAATAAATCCTCCATAATAAACTCGCTGTTTCTTTGATCCGGGGCGTCATCGCCTCTTTCGTGGGACCGGGCACTTCCGCCTCGAATAAAAAGCGTCCGCCCATCGAAAGGGCAGGCAAAATTGTAATGAATAAAACGACGATCCCCATGCCTCCAATCCATTGGAGGAAGCTCCGCCAAAACAGCAAAGCTCTTCCGACCGCCTCCACTCCGGTCTTCACAATTTTTCCACTTGGGTCGCGCAAAGGAGCGATTGTTCCATAGAAACGATACACAGTTTCGGGCTTGCTTAGATTTTGGAGCTGGATCGGGATTTCTTCACCTGTCTCCGGGTCGAAAGATTTAGCGTGCATGATCGTCGACCCCGTCGTCGTTAAACCTGACATCGCTTCAAAATAAGCGTCGACAGGGTTCTCGAGAGTCTTAGAAAAAATAAATGGAAGCGATGAAACGGCGGGTGTTAACAGCCAGACAAGGGCGACGATCAAAATACTTTCCCGTCGATGAAAATGCCCCGTCGCGTGTTTGCCGAAATACAAGCAGAAAGAAGCGAGAATGAGGCTGACTCCTATTGTCGCAGCAAACCCGATCGTGCCATGAGGCGTGAGGCCCGGCTTCCAAAAAAATTCATCAAATATAGCCAGGGCAAAAGGGATAATAAGAATCAGCAAGAAATAGGTGAAGTAGCGTCCTAAAAATCTGCTGATTTCCTGAAAAAGCATGGGTAAATTTTAAAAAATTTTTTGGAGCTGGGAGGCGTGTTTGGGATGGCAAATCACGATCACGGTATCTCCCGGGGCCAAAATATTCGATCCTTTGGCAATCATGATCCTCCCGCGGTTTTCTATCAAGGCGATCAAAAAGTCGTCGGGCAGATACTTTCCAAGATCGGCTATGGGTATTCCGACGATCTCTGAATCGGAAGAGACTTTGACCTCGATGATTTTTGCTTGATTGTGATAGAGGGAGGCCACAGAAATGACGGAATCTTCCTGAAGGATCGCATGGACCCGGTTAGCCACGCTGATTTTTTCCGAAACCGTGAAGAAGATCCCCAATCGGCGCAAAAGAGGAATATAACTTTCATCCGAAACCAGCGCGATCACCTCGCTGCAGCCGGACTGTTTTGCCAAGGCAGCCGCGAGAATATTCTTTTCATTCGAGTCGGTGCAAGCGACAAATGCATCGGCAAGATGGACTTTCTCGGCCAAAAGAAAATTGAGATCGGTCGGATCTTGATTGAGGATCGTCGCCCGGGGGAGATGTTCCGCTAGGAAACGGCACCGCTCTTCATCCTGCTCGATCACCCTCGCATGGATCCCTTCTTCATCCAAAATATGGCAAACTTGGCAAGCGACGGGCGTTCCCCCGACGATCACGACGGAACGGATTTGTTTTGAAGGGATCTCAAATAAAGAATTAATCCCCGACATCATTTTTGTTTCGCCGATCAAAGTCGCCTCGTCACCTGGCATGAGATAATCGTGTCCCCGCGGAAAAATGATCCTTTCCGGCGCCATCTCTTCTCCATAAGCGGGCTTTCTGCGAATGAGGCCGATGAGCAGGTTTTCGGGCAATTTTAATTCCGAGAGGGTGTATTTGCTCAAAGGGCTGTTCTCAGAGATAATAATCGAGCGCATTTGAACTGCTCCGTGCGCAAAATTTTGCACAGCGACATTGCCGGGGTTTGTGATGCACTTGAACAGATCGTGCGCTAGAATCATCTCGGTTCCAATAAAATGATCGACAAAGAATAAACGGGCGAAATCCAATCGGGAGCGATAAAGAAATGAGTGGTGATGGACTCTTGCGACGGTCTTAGGGTAGCCTAAATTTTTTGCGATTGCGCAGGCGACGAAATTTGTCTCATCATCGCTGCTCAGGGCTAAAAAAAGATGGGGCGACTGTTCGAGCAGATCTTCCAGCAGCTGCCAATCGGTCCCCGACCCCACTTTGGTCGCCACGTCGGCACACCTGGAAAGCCGTTCCAATGATTTGGGATCCTTGTCGATGACGATCACATTGTGCTCTTCCTTCGACAGGATTTGCGCAAGGTAAGCGCCGATTTCCCCAGCTCCTAAGATGACGATGTTCATAGAGGGATAGCCGTTGTGTTTTTAGCCGATGCTAGAGGGTTTATCCATTTTTTTAAAGGAAGGAGAAGGTCACTCCTTTGAATTTATTTTTTACTCTTGGTCTTTGCTTGATGTAAATAGGGTAAAATTAGATGATAGAGGGCTCTTCTGCACTGGTAGCTCAGCTGGATAGAGCACTCGGCTACGAACCGAGAGGTCAGAGGTTCGAATCCTCTCCGGTGCATATTCACCTAAGTTTTGAGTTCATTTCATAGCATACGGCAATCTACTATAAAATGAACTCAAAACTTAGGTTATTAACACTCTAATCCATGATTTTGGAACTCTTTCCTTCGGGACCTTTAGAAAC
>CAJCIW010000201.1 GCA_903970455.1 Verrucomicrobiota bacterium
CATTAATGCCAAAAATTCGTTTTTTCGCCTCAATTCTTTCTGCAATCGAACCGGAATTATGTGCGTAAATTAAATTATTTAAAAAGCTCATGATAATATCACTAAATTATTGTTAATGTAATTATTTTATCATTAATTTGAATGAAAATCAACTTTTAATTAATTTATGTTATTAAAATTTTTAATACTATAAAGGCTGCACGTTTTCGCTAGAAAAACGTGCAACCGCGACTCTTAGAAATCAGACACTGCGACCTCTTTTTTCTGCCTCATACTCAATGCTGTTGCCAA
Organism: Verrucomicrobiota bacterium; assembly: GCA_903970455.1. Classification (GTDB taxonomy): domain Bacteria; phylum Chlamydiota; class Chlamydiia; order Chlamydiales; family Rhabdochlamydiaceae; genus CAJCIW01. The sequence continues at coordinate 292 of CAJCIW010000201.1, forward strand.
GACCAGTGACCCCACCAGCCATCCCCAGCGGACCGCCTTTGAAGCATCAAACCCATGACATTCCTGCCAAAGATTGCCCACGAGAATAGTCCCCAATATTAATGGAGCGACAATCCGCAGGCGTAAGTCTTTAGAAAAGGCAAAAACAAGTGCCAGCCCTCCAATGAGCATGTTTGTTCCGAGGACCATGGGAGCCAGCGCATCGATCAAATGGGACGCATTTCCTCTGCAGAAAAAAAGCGCCATAAGAAGCAAGGCCGCTAATGTCGCTCCAACCGCTTTTCTACGCGACGTCCTAAACTCCACCTCCACATTACCCGCAATGCTCTCCACAATGGAAAAGACACCGGTGATACCCGCAATAAAAACACAGAAAAAGAAGACGGAACCGACAAATTGAGAAAGTAAAGGTCCAAACGTTTTAAGAATCTTCGGGAACAAAATGAAACCAATCTCAAACGTCGAATCGGTCGTCAAAATCTGATCAAACGGGATCCCTTGCACATAGCTGATATGGGCCAGGCACCCAAAGACCGCCACCCCCGAGATGAACGAGACGATAAAGTCGCCCATCGCAACAAAAAACATCGCTCTCGGGACATTTGTCGATTCTCCTGTGTGTCTTGAGTAGCCGACAATGATCCCGAGGCCGAGCGACAGGCTGAAAAAAAGCTGTCCGAAAACATCACGCCAGAGCCCGAAATCCGTTAACTTTGCAAAGTTGGGCTTCAAATAATAGACCAATCCCCCCATTCCTCCTGGAAGAAAACAGACCACAACGGCAAAAACAGCCATCATCACCACCATTAGCGGCATGAAAAACGAACAGACCCGTTCAATCCCGTTTCTCACATGATGTCTTAGAACCATCCACGAGATCAGACCGACGGCTCCCGTGGCGAGAAATATCGACCAGGAGAACGCTCCGAACTCTTTAATACTTCCCGTTGCTTGCAGAAAGTTGTGAACGAAAAATGTTTTTGTATCTTCAGGGATTTGATTCGTTGCTGAAAAAAACGTATAAGCCACCGAATAGCCCGTCAATACGATATAGAATGCTCCAATCGTCAAGCATGCTAAAACAGCAAGCCATCCAATAGTTTTGCCCGCTTTGTTCCAGACATTTCCATAGGCAGTGACAAGGGGCGCTTTCCACCTCTGTCCGACCTTTCCCTCCAAAATCAAAAACGGGATTCCTATCACACACAAAGCAATCAAATACGGGATCAGGTAAGCCCCGCCTCCATTTTTGTAAGCTTTCGCACTAAAACTTAACACGTTGGCAAATCCTACAGCGGAACCGATCAACGACCAGACAAAACCCGCCTGGGATCTCCAGGTATTCTCTTGAGACATTTTCTTACCCTCTTAAAAAGTTATAAATAGCCAAGGGTCTTGGCTTGCGTTCTGTAAAAAAAAGAATTTATGGAAATGTCAATGTTTTAGCCTTGAAGGCTAAGGAGAAGAAGGGGAAAAAAGCTAGAAATGGGAATAAACTTCAACATAATGTCAACTTATAGCAGATCTACGGGTTTTAAGAAAAACAAAAAAAATCCTTTTGCCCCCGAAAACGCTGCTTGCAATAGACTATTAACTACTCCTATATTTCTTGCTATTACGCCACTACTCAAATGGGTGAGAAAGAGCGCTGGCGAGGCATAGCCAAATCGATCCGAGCGAGGAATAACATTTATGAATATGAAGGATTCCTTGCTCGGATCGATTTGGCGTGCATCATTATTTTAGTAACAGTATTCTAAATCTTTACTCCCCTGTGGGCTGCAAAGAGTCCTCATGGGCCTTCTCCAGAGTGGGCAGCGCAGTCTCTTTCAAGAACTTCTGAGCTTCAATGAGTAATAGCTGCATCTTTCCAATGACTCCCTTTAGAGAAATATCGGGGCTGGGATCCGCCCAGAGTATCTTGGGTATATTTTGCAATTTAAAGCCCTGCCCGATCTCGGGGAATTCCTTAAGCGCCTCCAGATCGTCAATGATCTGAGCCGACAAGCTGTTATTTTTATTCTCTGCTGGATAACGGACTTTATAGGAGAGCTCGTGCGTGTATTCGGCCAGCGACCCCATCTCCAAACCGATGGTGGCTGCGAGCGTTTTAAGCTCATGCTGGACGGTCATTTCCCCCGTCTTATAGTGTTCGATGCAGTGGAAAATCGTCTCGATCGACTCTTGTAACTGCAGCAAACTCCAAACCGTCCATGTGGATAGCTGTTGCATATCGTCGGCTTTGCTCATCTGTCGAATGCTGACCTCGAGCATTTTCAAAGCGGCTATCCCCTGTTTGACTCGTAAGAATAAGGGATGGTTTGTACTAAAGTTGGCTTGAAAATTTTCAAGCTTCTGCTGAATTCCTGCAAACATCTGTTCAGGAAAAGCTTTAACCGGAATTTTTTCATGCGCCCGAGAGGCGGTTGATTGTAGAGAAGACGTATCCTGTTTCAATAAGTTTTCCACTTGCTTACAACTGTTTTCCACGATTTCTTCCACAGTCACCCTCAACTCTTGGGGAGAGTAAGGCTGCCCATCGGCGATCTTGAATAATTTATCCAAAACAGCGGGGATTTCGACGTGTAATGTTGTGAAATACCAATTTCTATGGTTGGTGTAAAAATAGCGGACCCAATGGTTGGCCAAAAAGAGCTGCTTCACAATAGGAGGATAGGCTTTGAAATCGGCGTCATACTGGCGGTGGTACTCTTTTAAATTGTGCGTGGTTGTAAAAGAGGCTTGTTCCTCCTTTAACAGATAGCGATACGCCTGTTCCATGATTTTCTGCGAAGAAGCCGCTGCAGAGGTAAGCAAGCATAAATGCTGCGGCAAGGAAGAAGCCGACTTTGCCAGCGTCTTTTGAACGACTGCCAGATGGTCCAAATGCCAAATCACTTGCCTAAGCGGCGAGGAGGGATTTTGCTCAAAAAGCTCGGCCAGTTTTGCCCTTAAACGCTCGACATGCGTGAGTAAAGGAGCG
>CAJCIW010000202.1 GCA_903970455.1 Verrucomicrobiota bacterium
CTATGCAGCCAACAATGATCCCATCGCACCGGGTGAGATCCTGGTATTGAGTACCGACATCGCTGCCTATCTCCCCTACATTCAAATGGTATTCGATCAAAGCTCGTTTGCCTATTCCGTTCAAGGCATTCCACTTTTTTCCGTTAGCCAAGCTGTCCAAGGTTTTTTTCAGCTACTCTCTTTAAAGGAAAAGAATTTTGTCTTCTCCTCGGTGATCGATCTTTTTCGCTGTGAGCCCTGGATGGAAAAGTGGGGATGGTCCCCTGATGAAGTCGGTCGATTATTGCATTGGTTCAAGGACGCCGAAATTCGGGAAGGAGTGGGGTCCGATCTAAATAGCTGGACAGTGGGTATTCATAGGCTTCTTCATGGTTTGGCAATGATTCCAACCGGTCATGTAGTAGAAATTTGGCCGACGGGGAGCGTCCCTCATTCCGAAATCGATCTATTTAGCGGTTTCCTCGAGCTTTTCGAATCGATCAAAACAGATCTCAATGTCCTCGAAGAAGTAAAAGGAGCTGCCGATTGGCTAGATTGGTTTTTGCGCCTTGCGGAAAAATACTTCTCTTTCGATGGGCAAAAAGAACCCTTTTTTCAGCAATTAAAAACTCTTTCTCTCTCTTGCCGCTCTTTAAAACAGAAGGTTTGGAATTTTGAAAGTATTAAGCGGGTTCTTTCCCACCTTGCGCAAACCCCTTCGGGGGATATTTCTTCTTCCCCCCATTTACAGAAAGTGACTTTTACTTCTTTGCGTCAGGGGTGCTTAAGGCCCGCGAGGATCATCTGGTGTTTAGGGATGCACGAAGGGGCTTTTCCCCGCTCCGACCCTCGCAGTTCGCTGTGTGAGATGATCCACGCAGATTACGTCCCCTCTAAAACGGATGAGGATCGCTCTTCCTTTCTTGATTTATTTCTCAACGCCAAAGACCGCCTCATCTTTAGCTTCCAGCGCCTCAATCCCGAAGATGGGAAACAGCAAGGGGCTTCTCTTTTGATCGATGAATTGAATCAATATCTAATCAAACGAGGGATAATTGGCGGGATTGTTCCTATCGCGCATCCTGGATTCCCTTATGATCGCACTTATTTTTCCCAGGAGGGAAAAGTCAAAAAATGGTCGGAGGAAGATTATCGAATGGCCCAAGCCCATTACTTCTCCCGCAATGAACCTAACCCCTTTTTCGTCCCTCAGCCCCGATTGCCTAATACAGCTGAGGAAATTCTTATCGATATCAGCCAGCTCAAAAAGCTTGCGAGGCATCCTATTCAATTTTATTTTAACCAAACGCTCAAGATCTATCTCAAAGAAGAAGAGGATGAAGAGGAAAAAGAATTTATCCTCTCCTTTTTGCGCAAAGCGATGTTGCGCAAAAAGGCTTTCAAGACCGCCCTGCCGCAGCTAATGGATCAATTACGGGCCAAGGGACGTTTGCCGAGCGGCTTGTTCATGGAGGCCGCGCTGCACGAAATCGAAGAGGAAGGGAAAGAGCTTTTAGCGAACTTGGCCGAATTTGAAATTTCTCCTGCCGAAGTGGCATCGGTCCGTTTTTCTTCCCAGGAACAAAGGCTTGAAGTTCCGTTGGATGGGAATCGAAAGGCTTATATCACCGGCACTCTTGAAGACACAACACCGAAAGGATTGATTTTCCATGGAAGCAACGATCTGAAAACGCTCGTTAGGGCGTGGCCCCTCTATTTGATCTCTTTATGCGTGAATCCAGAAGGGAGAAAGCTGTTTTTAACAAAAGTGGGGGAGGCCGTTGAGCTTCCTGTCGTCGACCCGCTAGCCGCCCTGTCCACTTATCTCGACTATTTCCTTTTAGCAAAAAACTCCCCCTCCCCTTTGATGCCCGATTGGGCGGAATCTCTCCTTTTAAAGAGCGACGGAGAATTTAGCAAAGCAGTGTCAAAAAAAATGAATTATGAAGACGCCTACCTGGAATATTTGAAACGAAGAGGCGAACCGTTCGATCCCATTGCCATGTTTTACTCATGGAATACCCAGTTGCGTACAGTTTTTGCGACTTTGATTAATAAATTTCAATAGTTTATATCTCAGAATATTTGGGATGAGGTTTCCATGCGACTCTTTAGATCAATCGGTATTGTTTTGTTTCTCTTCGCTGCATGTGCAGAAGCACTCCCTTTACCCGACAAGGTCGTAAAGATCATGCAGCAAGAAAAATACCGACATGCAAATTGGGGAATTTTAGTCAGAAATGCGGACACCCAAGAGGTGCTCTATGCACAAAATGCAGATCAATTATTCATTCCCGGCTCTACCACAAAAATCTTTACGGCAGCCGCCCTTTTGCAAGCATATGGAGTTGATTATCGATTTAAAACTCCACTGTATGCACGAGGTCCCATTCAGAACGGTGTACTGAAAGGGGATCTGATTCTGGTTGGGCAGGGGGACCTCACGATGGGAGGGAGACAAGATCCCGATTCAGATGAAATTGTCTTTACGAAGATGGACCACATTTATGCAAACGACCTGCCCGATGTGATCTTGACCCCGCAGGATCCATTGCATGCTCTGAAAGAACTTGTAAAAGAAGTTAAAGAAAAAGGGATTACTCGCATTGAAGGGGATGTTCTGATCGACGATAGGCTCTTTGAATCGATCCCAATGCGAGGAATCATGCTGTCTCCTATCATGATCAATGAAAACTTGATCGACATCGTCATCCACCCGACCACGAAAAATAGCCCTGCTTCAATCTCATTTCGGCCCCTTGTTCAAGGTTATACGATCACCAATGCATGTAGGAGTGTTGCAGAGAGTGGACCTCTACAAATCACCGTCAGTTTTGACCCATCGGGGAAAAATATCCGAGTGGAAGGGACGATCCCGATAGACCAAAACGAGGTGATTCGCACCTTGCCCATTACAAAACCAAGCGAGTTTGCTCGTTTGGCATTGATTCAACTGTTAAAAGAGGAAGGGATCGTCTTAACTCAGAAAAAATCTTCCAAACTACCACCTTCTTATGAATCGATGCACCCCCTTGCAGTGTGGACCTCCCCTCCTCTATATGAATACGCCAAGTTGATCCTCAAAGTCAGCCACAACGTAGGTGCGGATCTAGTACCTCTCTTGCTCGCTGCTCGAAACAACCAAAAGACCTTCGACGAAGGAATGCGCGCATTCGGGAACTTTGTGACCCAGGATGTGAAAGTGGCGGCGGACGCTTTTGTTTTTGTCGACGGAGCGGGTGGCGATAGCAATCGATTGACGCCAGAAGCAGAAATTCAACTGTTAGAATATGTGAGGAATTGGCCGAAAGAGGAATTCCAAAGATACTATGAGGCGTTGCCCATTTTAGGGGTCGACGGATCTATAGGAGATTTTGGAAAAAATACGCCAGCTGTAGGCAAGGTCTACGCGAAAACGGGAACCGGCATCTCTTACAATTTGGCCCTGGGTGAATTTTTTTTAACAGCCCAAGTTTTAGCCGGTTATATCGAAAGCAAAAGCGGTCAATTACTCGAATTTATGATTGCGGTCAACAACGCCACCATGCCAAAGATCAATGATGTTTTTGCCATCCTGGAAGATGAAGCCCAAATGGCAGCAGAGTTTTATAATCCTCCCCGTTAATCCAGAAATTCTAAATTTGGAATAAAAACCCCCTTAAAAATTTTAATTTTAACATTAAATTAGCTAGCTGAAAATGTTTTCGGGGATGAGAATGTTTTATTAGATGAATACGTTTAATGTCTTAAGCCGCGACCTCAATGTCTTCGCACCCTATTTTTTAGAGGCTTCCGCAGGAACAGGCAAGACTTTTGCTATTGAGCATCTGGTCGTGCGCCTTCTGATTGAAGGAAATTCTCCACTTGGCATTGAACAGATTCTCGTGGTCACTTTTACGCGTGCCGCAACACGTGAACTTAAGAAAAGGATCCGGGAAAATTTGTGCCGAGCCAAGGAGCAGCTTGTAGAAGGGGTGCGAGGTGCTGATTATCTTGAAGCGATTTGTGAAAAAGGGGAGCAGGCTGTCAAGGATGCTGTGCAGAAGATCGACGCCGGCCTAATTAACTTTGATAGCGCGCAAATCTATACTCTGCATGGCTTCTGCCATCGCGCTTTGAATGAGTTTGCCTTTGAGGCCGGCATCGGCTTTGAAGTGTCCAATCCGGAAGAACAGCAGCATCGAGTCTTATTAACGCAATTGATTAAAAGCCATTTAAAACGATCGCTGAAGGGAACAGAATATTCGCCTCTCCAAATGAAAATTTTGTTAAACAAATATCAAGGCGACCATCGAAAAATGGTCGGCGCTCTGATCGATCTTGTCACAAGTAACAAGCAAATCCATCCTGCTCCTCCCTTCCATAAACTTTTAGAAACTTTTGTTAATCAGATTAGCATCCTGCAGGCCGTTGAAAAAACGAAATTCAAGTCGGACATCGAGGCATTGAGGCCGCTTTACAAAAAAATGGATGAGAAAGAAACTGCTCATCAAATTGAACTTTTCGGGGAGATTCTCGAGTCTAAACAATGCACGTTTCAACAGTTCGAGCGCCTATTCAAGGGAGTTTTTTTTCTCGAAAAGATGGGGCCCGAACACCGGAAAGTGCGTGCCAAGGAGCCTGCTCAACCTTTACATTATCCCGGACTTGTCGATCAGCTTCGCTGCGCCGTTCTTCCGCTCCTGGATCAGGGGAAGGATTCTACGACGATCTTACTCCGCCTTGCCCACGACCTCAAAGAAAATGCCCAGGAGCTTTTAGAAAAAACCGGGAAATTTTCTCCGGATGAGCTTTTGATCAAAATGAGACAGGCGGCGCATTTGCCCGATTTTGCGGAGGGAATGCGTCAAAGATACCGCGCGGCGATCATCGACGAATTTCAAGATACCGACCCTGTTCAATGGGATATTTTCCAAACATTGTTTCTCTCAAAAATGGAAGCAATATGTCTTGTCGGCGATCCTAAACAATCGATTTACGCTTTTCGCAATGCCGATGTGTACACTTATCTCAACGCTGCAAAAGCAATGGGAACCTCTTCCAAAAGGGATCTGGATACCAATTACCGTTCGACAGCCTCTCTTGTTCAAGCTCTCAATCTTCTTTTCTCCAAACCACACGGCCACTGGATGGGATTGCCCCGAACCGCAGAAGCGTTGGAAGTGAAGCCTGTCCGATCAGCTGATGAAACTGAAGACACCGAAGTTCCCCTGCAATTTTTTATTGCCGCGGGAAAAAAAGGACGGGAAAAGCGATTTCCCACATGCGATATCCTTGAAAAGCAGATTTTCCCGTTCCTTGCCTCGGAAATTGATATTTTGCATCGGGAAAAGGGGGTCGAATACCATGATGTAGCGATTTTAATCAAAGACCGCTTTATGGCGAAGGAAGTGGTCGATTATCTGAAGCTCCGCGGCATTCCTGCGAGTTCCAAACAGGGAGCGTTGATCACCGACTCGGTCGCTTATTTTGCTCTCAAAGAAATCCTCGCCGCCGTGTGTTCCCCGAGCAATCTGTCTAAAGTCAAAGCAGCTCTTGGGGGGCCGCTGATCGCTTGGGGGCAAAACCAGCTTAACAAAGGCCTCGCTGATCCTTCTTTGCTTCAAGCGAAGGCACAGATGCAAAGATTGAACCACATTCTTTTTGAAAAAGGGTTCCCTCTTTTTTTTCAAACGGTGCTGCATTCCCGTTGGGGCGATTCGCCGATGACATTGTTGGAAGAACTACTGGGCCGTGGGGATCTCTCCCTTTATCTCGATTTAAGAAAATTGTCGGAACTTTGCCTTGAAGAAGCGATGTCGCGCGATTTGCGAGGAGAGGGGTTTCTTCGATTTTTAACGGAGATGGCCATGGAAGCACATCGGGATGATACCCGCTTGAGAACAGTTGCCCATGAAGAAAAAGGAAGCGTAGCTGTCATGACGATCCACGTGAGCAAAGGGCTCGAGTTTGATACGGTATTTGCCTTAGGCATAGCAGCCCGGCACAAACCTTCAGACATGATGGCAATCTATCAGGACGGTTGCTCTTTGATCCGCCCCTATCACTCTGAAGATCCTGATTGCCGTCGCTCTATTGAGGAGCTGGATGCAGAAAAAATGCGCCAGCTTTACGTGGCCCTGACACGTGCAAAAAAACGGCTTTATGTCCCGCTTGTTATCGATGAAGAGCAAAAACCGATCCAAGAAGGTGAAGCTTCCCCGATGGAGTTGTTTTTCGCAAGGATGGGTACGACCCCCTCCTCTCACGAAGAGCTCTATGCGCACGCACAACGGCTTGACCTGAGCAGAGCTAAAACGATTTTGCCGCCTCTCAAATACCGGATTCTCGAAGAAATGGGGGATGTTTCATACGGGAAAACAGTGCAAGACCCCATTCTCGAGACTCCAAAAGCTGTGATTCTACCTCGCTATGACGAGCAGCTCCTTTCCTTTACATCTCTTGCCAAAAAGGAGACATTTCTCGAACCCGCTCCTCCTGCAAGTTCCCTCCTGTCATCCCATTCCTTCCCCCTTGGGAGCCAAACGGGTCATCTTCTTCATCATCTCTTTGAAAAAATTTTCAAATTGAGACTCCATCACCCCTTGGACGAACACGCCCTTTCGGAGCTAATCCGCCAAGAAATCGCCTCTACCCCTCTTGAAGGGTGGATTCCTATTCTTCATCCATGGATCGTTGCCCTATTAAAAAAGAATTTGGTTCAGTTTGCCCTTTCTGATGTTCCGGGCCATCAGCTGCAACAGGAAATGGAATTTTATTTTCCTGTTTCCAAGGGAATCATGAAAGGATTCTGCGATCTGTTATTGGAATTCAAAGGAAAATATTATCTTCTCGATTGGAAGAGTAATTATCTGGGACCTTCCGACGCAGATTACACGCAGGAAAAGATGGAACAAGTGATGCATGGCCACGATTATTTTCTGCAGGCTTCCATCTATGCTTCGGCGTTGAAGCGCTTTGTAAAGCTGTTTGACAACCGCCCCTTTTCCGAATCTTTCGGCGGCGCGATCTATTATTTTGTTCGAGGCAAAGCGTTTTACCATTTTATTCCGGAGCCCTACGGCGAATGAACAGATTTAAAAAATGGCCTATTTTAGACCGGTGCCGCGAACAGGGAGTTCTGGTTTTCATCGATCTTGCATTCGCTGATCTACTAGCTAAAAGCGAAGATGACGCCGCGCTCTTGGCATTTCTTTTTGCTTTTTCCAGGCAAGGGCATCTGGCCTTCGACCTTTCTCATGACACGTTAATTTTTGCACTGCAGGCACAAGGGGTCAACGATGCAGAAGCGGTAGCAGGGATGATTCTCCGCTCTGCGGCGACCTTTGCCCATCCATCTGTCTGCTCATTCGGGACCCTGTATTACTTACAAAAAAATTGGACTTATGAAACTCAGATTTTAAAACATCTCGATCGCCTCCATAAGAATCCTCCTATCGTCCCGCTTGA
>CAJCIW010000203.1 GCA_903970455.1 Verrucomicrobiota bacterium
CGGTTTTGATTATGCTGGAAACTCCCAAGATGATATCCCCGTCTTATCCGCAGCTAAGAAAGGTTATCTTGTCGATCCTGAACGGGGTGTGCAAGTAAAAGCCGAAGCTCAGGGGAATATCGAAAGGACTTTCCTGACAAATTTAAATCGGTGGAGAACCTGGACAAAAGCGCTGCGCCTTCACCAATGGCTAAAAAACTCCCTCATCTTTGCTCCTCTTCTAGCTAGCCATCAGTTTGCAAACCCCAACATGCTATTTAACTCCTTTTTAGCATTTTTTTTATTCGGCATTTGCGCATCTAGCGTCTATCTTTTGAACGATTTGCTCGATCTGTCCGATGACCGTCATCATCCTACCAAACGCCTTCGTCCTTTCGCTTCCGGGCAGCTCTCCATTCAATCGGGGCTGTTCGCTTTTTTCCTTCTTGTCTCTTTGGCTTTTTTCGGAGCATCCTCCCTATTGCCTTGGAAATTTTCAGCGGCGCTAGGCTTTTATTTTGCCTTGACCCTCCTCTATTCTTTCGTTTTCAAACGAAGAATGGCTGCAGATGTGATCGCACTCGCCATGCTCTATACGCTCCGCATCATCGCCGGGATCTATGCATCCGGATTGACTTTGACTTTTTGGATGCTCGCCTTTTCCATGTTCATTTTTTTAAGCCTGGCTTTCGTCAAACGGTATGCAGAACTCCTCCGGGATGCCCAACATAACGACAAATTGGAAAAAACCCGGGGGCGCGGTTATTGCCCTGGCGACCTTGAGATCGTCGCTTCTTTAGGATCCGCCTCTGGATACCTCTCTGTGATGGTTTTGGCTCTCTATATCCAAGATCAATCCATCGTAAGCCTTTATAAACATCCCAAATGGATATGGCTTGCATGCCCTTTAGTTCTTTACTGGATCAGCCGCACTTGGCTTCTCACCCATCGCGGCCAAATGCATGACGACCCCATCGTTTTTGCCATGAAAGACCGGATTAGCCTCCTCGTTGCATTCCTGTTTGGCGCCATATTTTGGTTAGCCACATGAAACTGTCCTGGGGTCTTTATCCCTCTTTTCCCCAAACGCCTCACTCCTGTTTTTGGCGTTCCGATATGCAAAATTTATTGTCCGACCTTGAGAAAAACCACTCGACAACTCTCCCTTTTGGCAACGGGCGCAGCTATGGCGACAGCTGTTTAGCATCCAGCGGGCAACTCCTTCATACACGTTCCCTGAACCGTTTCATTGCTGCGGACTGGGAAAAAGGGGTCATCACCGCTGAAGCAGGAATGACTTTGGAAGAACTACTCGTGATATCCATTCCCCGCGGCTGGTTTCTTCCCGTTGTCCCCGGAACAAAATTCGTCACACTAGGCGGAGCGCTCGCCAATGACATCCACGGAAAAAATCATCATCGGCGAGGGACATTTGGACTCCACGTCTCCAAATTCGGGCTCATGCGCTCTGATCGACCTCATCTGATCTGCTCTCGCCAAGAAAACAACGATCTCTTTGCCGCCACCATCGGCGGCCTTGGACTAACAGGCATCATTGATTGGCTGGAATTACAGCTCATCCCCATCCAATCCTCCCTCATCGACTCCCTGCACGTCCGTTTTAACTCCCTAAATGAATTTTTTTCCCTCTCTTCGCAACTCGATCATCAATATGAATATACAGTGTCATGGATCGATTGCCTCGCAAGAGGAAAATCCTCCGGCCGCGGGGTTTATATTGCAGGGAACCATGCAAAAAATGGATCTTTGAACACAGACGACGCTAAAAAAATCCGCGTGCCATTCACACCACCTCTCTCAGCAATCAACAGCTTGACATTGCGCCTGTTCAATACCATTTACTATTACGCGCACAATTCCACTCCTAACCAAAAAACCATCAGCTACGAACCTTTTTTCTTTCCTCTGGACCGCATTCTGTATTGGAACCGTATTTACGGACCCCGCGGTTTTCAGCAATACCAATGCGTGATCCCTCATTCCTTCGCTGAATCTGCCATAGGCGAGATGCTCGATGTCATCGCATCCGCAAAAAGCGGATCGTTTCTCGCCGTTTTGAAACGCTTTGGAGACGTTCCTTCCCCAGGACTGCTTTCCTTCCCCTTTCCTGGAATTACCCTCGCACTAGATTTTCCTCAGTCTGAAAAGTTAAATCGCAATTTGTTCCCTCGTCTGGACGCCATTGTCCGCGAGGCCAAAGGAAGGTTGTACCCAGCTAAAGATGCCCATATGTCAGCTGAAGATTTTCAAGAATTTTTCCCCATGTGGAAACAAGTTGAAACTTTACGAGATCCCGTTCTATGCTCTCACTTTTGGAAACGAGTCACTCATGAAAAATAGCCCCAAGATCCTCATTATCGGCGCCACTTCCGCCATCGCCATGGCCTGCGCACGCCATTGGGCAAATCAAAATGCCCAGTTTTTTCTCGTCGGCCGCAATCCAGAAAAACTCAAACAGATCGCCAATGACCTATCCTCAAGAAGTTCAGCCCAAACAAAAATTCACCCTCTCGATCTGAATCAACTTTCCGAACATTCCAGGATGTTCGATGCCTGTTACGGCTTCTTAAAGCAGATCGATATCGCCCTCATCGCTCACGGTTCATTACCGAATCAGAAAAAATGTGAAGAAAATGTCGATTTGGCCTTAACGGAATTTTCAAGCAATGGGCTGAGTGTGATTTCCTTGCTCACCCTACTGGCCAACAGAATGGAAAAGCAGCGCTCAGGCACAATCGCAGTCATTTCCTCTGTCGCAGGAGAGCGCGGCCGCTATTCCAACTACCTTTACGGAACAGCAAAAGCCGCCGTTTCGACCTTCTGCGAAGGGCTTCGAGCAAGATTATTCCATTCCAACGTACATGTCCTGACAATCAAACCGGGGTTTGTCGATACCCCAATGACTCAAGGCCTTCCCTTACCGAAAATCCTCGTCGCCACACCGGAAAAAGTCGCCAAGGACATTGTGCAAGCCATTAAGCGTAAAAAAAATACGCTTTACACCCCCTGCTTCTGGGCCGGTTTGATGTTCATTGTAAAAAGCATCCCTAACTC
>CAJCIW010000204.1 GCA_903970455.1 Verrucomicrobiota bacterium
TGTTCGGTGGGAGAAGGGGAACCGTCAAATGTGGTTGTCCATGTCGATTTGGCGGCGTTGTCCATGATCTTGCGAGACCGATCGATAAAGGGGGCCGATTCTTCCTCACTTCCGTTGTAAAGAGCTTCGAGTTTGCCATGCTGTTGAAGCGCCTCTTCGCGAATCACATCGCGGATAGCTTCATCCTGCTCTTTTGACTCCCAATCGGGATATCGGGTGAATAAATTCCCATTTTCATTGGGCCCGCTGGTGAAGATGGTGTCCTTGAACCCACCGATTTCTGTGGCAATCGTCCGGATGCCCATACGGTGCATTTCGCCCTGGACCAAGCCGCAAGGCTCGAAAATGGATGGAAATACCCCTAAATCCACAGAAGCGCGCAGCAAGCTTCCGAATCCAGGCACCCCGCTGCGGTCTTGCAGGGAAGTGTTCCCTTGCTGCCAATAAAGCCTTCCGTCGGGACGTTTATAGTCGCGGATGACGCAAACTCCTTTATTTCCACGCTCTCTGGCAACCTCTTCCATTTGTTTCAGGATTCCGTCGGCTTTCGTCTCGGGTTCCAGCCCGTCCATGACTACAGTTCCAATGCAAATGAATTGCGCATCGTTTTCCAAAGCTTCGTCCATGATGATGGGGAGCTTATCGATTCCTTTTTGGTAAGCATCGTACCGTCCGACGTAAAAGAAAATCGGTTTCATGAGATCTATTTCAGCAAGGTGGTGATCATGTAAATATTCAGCGAGCTGCTGGCGGATCAAACGTTTCTTTTCGGGAAGGTCTTTGTCGTCGGGTCCGTAAGTGAGATCGAGCGGGACGCCATCTTCGGTCACCCAATTTTTTAACTGAGCATCCGTTTTAGGATTCCAACCATCGGTATTTCCATTGACGATTCCAGCCAATTTGCCCTTATGAGCTTGAATTCTTGTATAACGCTGCATCCCCTTGCCATGTAAATCTGTTTGGACCTCGTCTGAAAAAGATACGGAGACAGTCGAATTCATCTCGGAACTCTCCATCCCTTCGATGAAGGCATTGATTGGCGTTGCGGGAAGACCGATTTCGCTTAGAGCTCCCAGCGCCTCCGAGGAATCATAAACGAGAGGGGAATTGTTGTTATGGAAAGTAAATACGGTGGCAGGGGTTTTTCCCTCTTTCCATTCTGAAGGGTACCAAGTCGCCAAAATTTTCGGGACCAAAGCGGTTTGCGCGTCATGGACATGGACAAGTTCTACGGGATTTTTTTCTTTCTTGCTAAGTTTGTAGACAAGTTCCGCAGAAAGGCTTGCAAAATGCGCCCAGCGGCGTTTGACGTCAGCGTCATTTCCGCCATAAATATCGTTAGGTTTTCCGTCTGCATCATGGCCGACATGGAATAAAGGATCTTCGATCAAATAGCAGCTATTTCCATTCACTTTTGCTTTGAAAACCTTGTGCGTTTTTCCGGCAACCGTGACTTGATATTTTTCTTTTTCCTTCAAAACGAGTTTGGGGTTGATCACATCGTATTTAGGCATGATGATGCGCGCATCGGGGCCGTAAGCGCGCGCCATCCCTGCTACAGCGGGGGCAAGACCTCCATTGCTGACCACCCCGGCATATTCAGCGGTCACCATCGCGATTTTCATCTGTTCAGGAATACCGCCTTTCGCCACTTGTTTCACAGAACAGTCCAAAGGCTCTGTCGGCAGACGGTTTTCTTCGGTAAATCGATGGGCCGTTGTTCGAATGTCTAAGCCAATTTTTTCATCTAATATTTTTGCATAGACGTCCAAGATGTTCAAACGCGCACTGTTTTTTAGCGTCAAAACAAGCGGTTCGTCCTTAATTTGCTGCTCTCCATAGCCCCCATAGCCGAAATAGGGGTTGTGTTTCCCGCCATCTTCTAGCCAGACGAGTCTGGCAAGGTCGTTTTGAGCAAATGGGGGGAGGTCCTCAAATAATTTTATGCGGGCGTCTCTATCTTTCGCTGCAGGCAATTGTTTTCCAAATTCTGCAAGTTCATGCCTGAATCTTTGCAATTGGACTTTCGCTTTATAATGGTCCATCAATTGGAGGATGACATCAGCGCCGTCCAAGTTTTTGCATTCGAGTAGAATATGGGGATTTGCTGCAATGAGATTGTCTGTAAAAAAGGGTTCTTCGGGGCTGTAGCAGGCGGCCCAGACAGCCTCTCCTAAAGCGGTTTTGATCTCGAATTCAAGGGCTTGGTATTTTTCGTTGATGAACTCTTTAGAGCAGTGGGGAGAATGGAGGAGCATATATATGTCTTGCAGTTGATGCAATTTAAAAATGTTCCATGAAATTTCAACGGTGTCGGTAGATTGAATGCCATCGCTGAGAACGTGAGATGGAGCAAAATGAAAAGGTCTTTGTTTTAAAGCTTGGAGGGTTCCAATATTTTGAAGACAAGTTTCCTCTTCGAGAGATGACTGTTTTCCCGAGGCCATCGAAATATAAAGGGAGGAAAGTTTTCGAAGCTGTTCCAATTTCGCGATTTGGTGGTAGAGATATTGCTCCAAAATGTTATTCCCTTGCTGATTTTTAATTTGTAAGAGAAAGCGGGGATTTTTGTCATAAAGGAGCTGCCCATTCGGGATGAGACTTACAGTTCTATTAATCTCGTGGAAGAGTTCTTCAGGAATATTATTCTCAAGAAAGTTGGATAAAGCACGGTCAGGAATCCCGGGATTTTTCAAATCGATTAAAAAGCTTTTCATTTTTTGTATTTCAATCGCAACCGTCCCAATTTTTGGTTGTAATTTTTCGGCTTTTTTCAAATAAGTCGCGCAATCGGGCAAAGAATAATCGGATTCAATCGCCAAGATGCCTTGAGAAAATAATTTGGCCGTGCGGGGATCCGCTAAAGGTTGTTCCCTCGAATTTAAAATGGGGGCTGAGGAATTGTTAAATAGTATTTTAAACGTCATAGATTGCCTTAATTGCTGGGTTATTAAAAATTCATTATTAATTA